>CAZXFO010000032.1:0-11863 GCA_964639745.1 uncultured Coxiellaceae bacterium
AAGCTACAGAAAAACTCCTTTGCACATCTCTGGAATAGCAGTTTATTCAGAAAAGTATTTCATATGCAGTTCTCTGTGCTTAAATATATTTCAGAATCAACAGAGTTTTGGCCCCATCTAACAAACTTTATCGCTAATCCAGAAGATAAATCCTTTAGTTTTGATAGCGGGCTTGAGGACCATCAAGATGAATTCATAGCAACATTCAAGAGACAATGCGCAAGTGTTCCATTTGTTAAAACTTTAAGCGGCGAAACTATTAAAATCTCGAAAGCTTACGTTAATTCAGACTACTCATTAGTGACTGACTTTGTGAAGCCATTTTGCTTAGAAGAGACGCAAAAGACCAGCACAGACCCTAAGCTCCTCAACCATCAACAACTATTAAAGCTAGGCGCCAAAGCTTTTACCTTAAATGACCTTTTAAGAATTTTAACTGATTCAAAATTTACTGAGGCGTACTGGAAAAAACCGGAACAGTGTAAAAAGTTAATTAATTATTTATACGATTTACATAAAAGCATAAATGACAGAAAAGTTTATGACTCATTTAGCGCTGATTTGAAAAAAATTCCTTTTATTTTAACTTCAGATAAACGCTTTAGCTTAACTAAAGATGTTTTTGCTCCTGATAATAAATTCAAATATATATTTAAGAAATACGATTTTATTCCTTTAATACACCCCGTCATTGCAACTCTTCACCAAGATATTATTATTTGGCTACATGACTTAGGCATGCCAAAGCTAGATTTAAAAAGGATAGTCGAGGTTGTTAATAAGCATCCTGACCACCTAGTTGATTTTATGCGCACAATGTATAGCCGACATATCACTATTGAAACTGCGGAAAAGCCCAAACTTAGCGATGCTGACTATAAAGCTTTATCTGAGCTGAATGTTAAAAGAAAAAAGGGGGACATTGCTCCTGCCAGAATAATTTATTTATCAAGTGAATTTAAGCCAGAAACTAATCTAGAACATCTAATTGAAGCTGACCTATTTATAAGTAATGAATATCTGCCACAAGATAGTGAATTTGATGCATGGCGAAATTTTTTATTAAAAATAGGGGTAAAAAACACCATTAATGAAGAGCTGTTACCTACTCTAATTAATGAAGTAAATAACAATAAAGCCAAGTTAATCGCGTTTACCCGGTTACTTTATAATATTCGCTCTAATCTCAGCACTGGCATGCTAAAGTTATTAGCTAAGTTAAAACTATTAAGCAAAAAAGACGAGATTTTAGAAAATAATGACTTTTATTTTTCTAATGAATATGAGCCTAAAATGCCTTTAGAAGGACTAGTTGAAGAACTTCATTTCTTATCACCTCAGTATATGGATAATGACGCACAGGAAACCAAGATAGATTGGCGTGATTTTTTTTCGAAATTAAATATTAGAGAAAATGTAAAACTTATAAAGCACGAAAATAAAGACCGTTCATGGTTCAATACTGGCTTCAGAAAGGAATATCTAGAATATTTAGATACATTACATGAATCTGATGCATTACCAGAAGATGGAGGCTGCGGTAAAAAACTTTGCACTTCCGATACATGGAATCCGCGGTTTAGACATCAGCATATAATTTCAGTTTATCTTGAAGTTGAATTCATTGAAAAAATATATAAAACACCTTTATTGTGGTTAATTATCCAAAATAGCTGGGATAGTGCATCAGCTTTATCATTTACAACCCAATATAAGACTCGATACACATCTCGAGCAATACCATCATCTTTAGAATTTTTTATGGAAAAAGCTACTAGACATCATTACCAGCTTAAACCTTCTGAAATGTATGCTCCTGAATTAGCCTTATTCTCCCCATATTTAAAAGCTGCTTTGCCTATTCAAGGTTTTACCCCTGAGCAAATCAAATTCTTTAAGTTTAAGGAGAAGCTAAGTGATATAGACTGTTATCAGCTTCTGATCGATCTGTCGCAACAACCTCTCACACAAGATTCATTCGACGTTATAACTGCTGCTTATAAACATATTGCAGAGGTATTCCAAGGGGATAGCATTATCAAAGGATCCGTAACTCAAGCTGAATCTAGGCCTGAGTCAGAGTCAGAGTCAGAGTCAGAGTCTGAATCTGAGCCCGAGACCGAATCCAGATCGGATGCGGAATCTGAATCTAAGGCTGAATCAAAAGTCGACGACAAACCAGTACTTAAGCTATTAAACCAGACAGATAAATTTGTGCCAACGTCTGATTTGACTGTGTTAAATAGCCCTCATTTGCAGCTAAAATCTAAATATCCCACTTTGCTAAAAAAACCTGAAAGTATTTCTGATGATGCATTTAAATTAATAGCTACATCCTTTGAAGTCAGGATCGTTAATGAAAACGAATTTTTAATAAATCCTGAGGATAAGGAAATTGACAATAGCATTGTTGACAGCATACATGCACGTTTGCATTTTATAGCTTTAATACAAGTATATAAACAAGACGTCCTTGAAGATGCTCTTGAGGATTGTTTAAAAGCTGAAACGGCAAAATTATTAGCTAAACTTGATAGCTTGAAATTTTATGCGGTTAATAAAGTCAGTATATCTTACCCACAAGTCTTTAATGAAAATACTAATGCTTGGTTAGATTATTCCAATAACTATTTTTACCATATAAAGCAATACGATCTCTTTGACCTCAAATACATATGTGAAATCTTATCTCCTTATCTAGACATTACTTTAAGTGCTGATGAATTATGGCAAATTCTTTGCCGGCACGATGAAGAAAAGATCATTGCTGATTACCAGCAATATCATATGAGCCCAGAAAATATAGCTAAAGCTGTAGATTTAATTAATCAGCTTAGACCGTTAAATATCGATCAACTTAAATCACATTCGATAAATTCACGCAAGAGGTTAGCTGGGGCTACAAATTTATCAAATGATGAAAGACCCAATGTTAAAATTAAAGTAGAAGAATCTAAAGAAATAGATGAAGCGTTATTATCTGAAAGAGAACTAGAAGATGAAAGCAAGGAAATTCAACCAACAGCGTCCTCATTGCCCACTCAAAACTTATCTTTAGCTACAAATACTATAAATCAAAGTAAACGTACCTGGTCTTCCACTCAATCTGCTTTCAGCTCATCTAATAGCGCGCAAGTTAGTCCTACATTCTTTGCTGACAAAAGAATCAAGCCGAACTCGACTTCTACGACTTCTAACTTACAACAAACAACTATAAAGGAATGGCTAAGCAAAGAAGAGATGGAAAGAATAGGGCGTCAGGGTGAAGAACTAGTCTATCAATATCTTAAAGAGCGGTATCAAACTAAACACCAAGATCGATATGAAGAGCAAGACGATAAACTTATAATTTCATACGAAGACGGCCACAAAAAGGTTGTTGATTGGAAAAACAAGAATAAAGAGACTGGCAACCCATATGACTTTGAAATCACAATATTTGCTGCCGATAACAGCAAAATCAAATCACGCTATCTAGAAGTTAAATCAACAGCTAATCCAGCAAACATTAAACCCATTTTAACCGTGCGTGAAGAAGCATTTAAAGAGCAGTGCAAAACCAATGGGAACAAGTATCAAATGTATTTTGTAGCTAATATTGCGGATACTCCCAAGATTCAAAAAATTAATAATCCAGATGAATTACAACAAGAAAAAGTAACAAGGTTTATGTATAGTTTTTCTGAGATATAGGGTCAAGTATTAACTTGTGAGTTATTGAAAACTAGAACAAATAACATTGTCTAAATATTTATTAATAGACAAGTTAGTGCTGCCACTAGCTAGCAACAAATTTATCCTAATTTTTTGACATTCACTGTTCTACCTTTTAATTTTCCGCTTTTAAAAAATTGTAGAGCTTTATTAACTTGATCTCTTTTTATAGCGACGTAAGAATATAACGTTGAGATATCAATTTTACCGATGACATCACCAGCAAGACCCGCTTCCTTAGTCAGAACTCCTAATATATCTCCAGGTCGGATTTTATCTTTTCTTCCAGCATTGAAGCTTAAAGTCACCATTTCGGATAAGGGAATAGTGTTATCCTGAGTATTTAATTCACCCATATTTCCCCAAATGATAGCTTGAGTTAACCCTTCCTCGATAATACGCAGCCGTTGTGCATCAGCAGGAATAATGAGTGTAAGCGCCAGTCCTTTACTGCCTGCACGTCCGGTTCGGCCTATACGATGAATATGCACGTCATGTTCAAATGCCAAATCATAATTAATCACCGCAGGTAGCTCTTTAATATCAAGGCCACGAGCCGCAACATCGGTTGCAACCATAATTGGGCAGCTTTGATTTTTAAAACGAACGATAGCCATATCACGCTCCGCCTGTTCCATATCTCCGTTTAAAGCAATGGCGCTAAACCCTTCATTTTTTAATGCTGTTGTAAGTTGTGCGGTTTGTTCTTTAGTATTACAAAAAATCAATGTGGAAAGAGGTTTATAATGCAACAATAAAGCTTTTAATAACGGAAATTTATTTTTGGGACTGCTGACCTCATAAAAGCGCTGCTCAATATCTAATTGGGTATGAGCCTCTTCTATAACAATTCTTTTAGGGTTTTGCATGAATTGATTAGCTAACTTTTTAATTTCAGCAGGGTAGGTGGCTGAAAACAGAAGGGTTTGCCGCTTTTTAGGACAAAGCGTAATAATGGCCTGTATGGCATCAAAAAAACCCATATCTAACATACGATCAGCTTCATCTAAAACTAAGGTTTGCAGCCTATTAAGTGATAAAGATTCTTTATCCAAATGCTTTTGCACGCGACCAGGTGTTCCGACTACTATATGAGCACCGTGCCTCAACGAATCTAATTGCGGTTTTAAAGGCATACCACCTGATAAATTTAGCACCTTAACATTAGGCATTTTACGAGCTAGTTGACGCAAGGCATGGCTGACTTGCTCTGCTAATTCACGTGTTGGGCATAATACCAAAGCCTGCACAGCATAGGTTTCTACCTTTAGCCGGTTTAATAAAGCCAAACCGAAGGCGGCGGTTTTTCCACTGCCAGTTTTAGCTTGAGCAATAACATCTTGGCTATCTAGCATGATAGGCAAACTTTGAGATTGAATAGGAGTCATAGTCTTATAGCCTAAAGAAGCTAAATTGCTTAATAACTCCTCACGCAAGGCCAAAGACATAAAATTATCCGCACTAGATTCAACAGGTTTCATAGGTAATCACTACAGTTTTAAATAGAAGGGTAGCCTAACACTTGATCGGTCAGATATAAACTAAAAAAGGCTAAATAACGATTTAAAGAAATAATCTAAACCACTTTATCTAGCTTTTGGCTTTCTTTTCGAATTTTTTCAATGTTCTCAATAGTAATACCAGCACGGACTAAAGCATTTCTTATTAATTTAATATTGAAAAATGATAATTCACCCGAATTATGTGCATGGCCATGTGGTCTATACATACCGCCGGTGCTGACAGTAGCAGTACTCGCTAATGAAGTGTTGCTGCCCTCATCTGTCTGGGTGCAAATCTCTGAATAAAGACTATTAAGATAAATACGCTTATGAGAGCTGCCATTACCAATCTCGACAATGGAACCGCCCAATTTTGATGTAATAAGATTTTCAACCTGGCGATACTTGATACCACGCTCTAATATTTGGATAGACTTAATAAGATCAATATCATGATCATGTAGCTTGCCAATGCAATAGGCAATATCCATATTAACTGGCAAGTTAACTGATGAGCTAACTTCAGGTTTTACATAAACTGGATGTTTTTCTAATTTTTGCTGTTGGCTTAACTCACGGTTTCTTTGCACTTCACTTTTATATTCTTGCAGTTGACGCTGTCTTTCATCAAAAAAATTAGTAACAGAAGAATTATCAACACCTGTTCTAATAGTGGGAGCAGGGGAGGCATTCATCAGACAATGATTTATTCGACTTTCCAATGTATCTAATGAATTATCAAAAAGCGCCTTCTTGATCAGATAACTCGGCAGAAAATATTCTACCTTATCCAAATTTGATAATTCTTGATGTAACTCTGAAATATTATTTCTTAATTGATAAAACTGTGCCTTTAGTTGAGCAAACAAGTTATCTTCATTTTTATGTTCTTGAGCAATCCTCGTACTCATTACATCAACTCTCAATATTAAATCAGCTTTTAGTCGACAGAAGTGGGTTAAAGCACCTAAAAAACGCCCCTTATTTTCTCTTTTTATATTTTCTGTACTGATAATATTTTCAATTGCATGAGAAAGGTTATTAAAATTTTGAATAAGTAGGCAATATTCAAAATAAAGAGTGACCTGATTTTTCAAATAATTGATAGCAGTTTCACTATCATTAACCCATAGCTGTATAGTCGAAGTCTTTTCAAAAAAATGCTGCAACTTATCGGCTAAGCTTAGTATTAAAAATAAATCATTTTCATATAGCTCAACATCTTTTAATGCTTGAGATTGGGTTAAAGCATCATATTTCTTTGCTAAACCCATCAAATGAGCACGGGCAGGGTTCCAATTAATATCGATATCGACGTTAAATAAATTAGCAGTATTTTTATCTTTAATTTTAATTATTTTTCGTAAACCAGCATACTTATCATTTAAAAAACTCTGCAATGCTTCATATAAAGATTTAATGATTTCATAATCATGGAAAGATATATCTGCTTTACTTAACAAAGTAACAGCAGCTTGTTTTTGAATTCTTTTAGCAATGGAACTTTCATGCAAGCGCTTTTCTAATAAAAAAGACAACACATATAAACCAATTTCTGGTTCATCCATCCGAAAACATCTTCTAAGCTCTTGGTAATCAGTAAATTGCTGCTCAACTTTTTCTGAAATTGCACTGATTAATTCATTAGTTTTCTTATAGCTTTCTGGAACTCTGACCCCTATAACATCATGAAGAAAACTACTAACATCGCTTGCATCAATTTTGTTATCTTGAATATCTTTGAGATACAAACGCATTTCTAAGAAAAAACGTAGGCGTGAGTCAATTTGCGCTTGAATATCGATAACAGTGAACTTTCTTTGCATGGAAATGTCCAAAATTTGTATATTTTATACAATTTTGGGGGCATGTCAATATTTATAGGAAATAGGGTGGTTATGATAAAAACACTTCAACCTAGTTATCTTTTGCATCAAGGTAACAATCAAAGCAAAAAAAGCTTATAAATAGCTTACTGCTTAATGATTATTTTTTTAGAACATAGAGCTTATTAATGTAACAAGTTAACACTTAGCCCCTTGATGGCTTGACCCACGGCATTAGAGTGAGAGATTATGGCACACAATGCGGTTAACAAACAGTTTAAAGGATCTCATATGCAAAGCCAAAGAGTAAACAACGGCGGACTTCTTCTAAATATTTATCTGTTCCCAAAAAATAGCCTAAATGCGTTCAGGGAACTTAAGAATGAGCTAACCAATCCACAAGAGTTAGTTATAGTATTTTCTGCTAATCAAAGTGATATTGGCCAATCCACTTATTCAGTATCAGTATCTTATAATGGTATTTGGATTTTAGATGAGTATAACGTTCTTAACCTTCATATCGATAATGACACTTATTCATTTGAAGACAAACCACAAGCTACTACAGCAAATGATTTTCAAATTAATCCCATTTTGATATCCAATAATGCTAGCTTACATTTGTTATTGGATAAAATTTCAAGCCAGATAAGCTTGGCACAAAACTCGAACTTGAATACTGGAGACCTTTGGTCATGCCGTGGCGAAATAGCTCGATATAAAGCCATGATCCTCAAATCGAAGAAAAATAATGCTGCTGATATGCTTAAGCTTTTTTTAGAATCAATAGCCTGTTTTGAATCTGCACTTTTAAACAACCCTGAAAATAAATGTGCTAATAATGCAATTAATAAAATCCATCAATGGTTACAAGCTTGGGAAGAAAAGACTTCTACAAATTTTGAAAATTTAGCAACAAATCAACATATAGACATTGCATGGCTATACTCTGAGTTAAATCGGCTTAAAGGTGATTTAGAAGGTGCGTATAGAGCCTTAAAATATATTGCTTCAGATCATGAAGAAAACCAGAAATATGTAGATAAACTTTATAACGATGTACTTAAGGTTTCTAGCAATAATCCCCAAGATCAGTCTTTAAAGCAAATACAAACAGGTCTTCTTGTATTAAAGAAGAACTATGATGATGCTATTGTTAAACTATTAGAAATGGTAGAAAATTCACCAAATGATCAACTTGCGTGGCGCAATCTAAAAAAATGTGCTGATGGGATAGAAAATGAAAATATTGAAAAGGATCCTGATCAGTTGTTTCAATATGCCAAAGCTAATGTTTTTCTTAAAAGATATAATCAAGCTATAGAAGATTTAACTTTCCTAATTGATAATGAAAACGATTTAGATAGAGATACCCTTTATTTTTATAGAGCAAAAGCTTATAGAGGGCTATACCAAGGAGAATTAAAAGCACTTAATGATTTAAACAACATCAAAGACCCCAATGAAGCCAAAATAAAAATGCTTAATGATTGGCTTTCCACACTAGGAGGACGCTTTGCAGACTACGAAACATTAACATATCGGGCTGAGATCAACAGGATGCTAGGAAATTTAGATCAAGCTCTCGCTGATATTAAAGAACCTATTGAATATAACTCAGAAGATTATATAGCATTACGAGTTCGAGCAAATATATATAAAATGCAAGGAAAGTACCAGTTAGCAATTGAAGACTATGACGAGGTAATTTTAAATACTTATGATCTAAATTGTAAACTAGACCGCATTGAATCTTTATATTTATGGGGGAAATATGAAGATGCAATTAAATATATTCGTGAATTAAGATATGTTGGGAATGGAGAGTGGATTGAAGAATGCGCATCAAAGCTGATAACTGTACTTGACTTAAAAATTCAAAGCCAGCCAGATAATGCCTCCTTATATGTATTTAGAGCTTTAGCTAGAAATATTAATGAAGAATATTCAGAGGGCTTTGCTGACTTTACGCGGGCTCATCATATAAACTCTCAGGACCATAATCTCCTGGAAAGCCTAAAAAAGTTTAGTTCTAGCCATCAATCAGCCGATAGTCCAGAATTATTAGCATACTGTGGAGAGGCATATCGCCTACTAAATGAAATGGATGCTGCCATAGAGTGTTGTAGTCAGTCGCTAAGTTTTAAACCTAATGACATAGCCAAAAATGTTTTAAGCAAAATCAGCATGAGCGACGTACCTTCATTAAAGGCAAAGGTTTCATTAGTCTTATCCGATTATCATGCAGCTCTACAATCATATGAAGAAGCCACTAGGCTAGAGCCAAACAATGAGCATTTTCATGTCATGCGCTTTTATCTCTATTTAAAATTAGGAAGACAGGCAGAAATATTACACGAAATAAGCCAATTTATTAATAGATACCCTGAAAATCTAGAGTGTATAAAAATTCGTGCTGAGATACGGTTACACATGGGCGATTACACAGGTGTTATAGAAGATTTGGAAAAATATCTTGATGAAAATCCAGATGATGCTTTTGCTCTTCTATGGAACAGCGTTGCAAAAGCTAAAACCAATAATTTAATAGATGGGGTAAATGATTATGTCTCAAGTCTTAGAAAAATTAACAAAGATAAATACAGCCGCACAGATAGGCTCGAATATTTAACACAGGTGCAGGCTTTAAAACCTCCTACATCTTATAAAACTCATGTATGGTTAGGCCAAATGCTATTTAAATTAAGAAAATATAAAGAAGTACTTGATAAGATCAATTTAGCTAAACTAATCAAACCTAGTATTGGTGAGGGTATTAGCGATGAAAGTTTTGTTATTCAAGATATAGTTGAACATAAATGTTGGGAAAGATATATCGAAGAAGACGATCAAGATACGTCTTATTTAGGTTTAGAAGCCATAAGATTAGCGAACTACGATAACTATTCAGATTTTGAAGAAAATTTAGAGAATGAGCCTAATAACGTATTCTTATTATCTAGAATGGCAGAAATAAAAAGGACAGATAAAGATTATGTCGAGGCACAAAGCTATTTCGAAAAAGTATTAGCAATCGAGCCAAACCATATCTTCTCACTTTGTAGATTGGCTGAGATACTTCAACGAAATAAGGAATACGATCAGGCTCTATCTAGATTGAATCAAGTTTTAGAATCTAATGATGAAGAAACTCGTTCTTTCTGCTTGGCTAAAAGAGCAAGCATCAAGATGATTAAAGGGGAGTTTGATAGTGCTTTAGATGACTTGAAGCTCTGCATAAATATAGAGCCCGGAAATTATCACAACTGGGTTATGATAGGGGATATAAAATACACTTTAGAGCTATATGAAGAAGCTCTTGAAAATTACAAAAATGCAACCCAAATTAGCAAACCCAACTCTTATCTTAAGGATCGTATAAAACAAGTTGAAAATAAAATCGATCAAGCAAGAGAAGCTAAGCTTGCAACAAACATGCATGATATAGGTGAACCAGATGAGGAAAAATCTCAAAATTCTAGCACCTCCCAAGCTATATCCCAGCAACAGACTACTACAAAGCCAGATGAAATAGGCTCTAAGCAAAATCATAAAAGAAAATATCGCGCTACGCTATTTGAAAATTCAAACAATACTGCGCCACAGCCAACTAATACCGCCATTTCTTATAAAACTAAATTGAGATCGAATAACAAAACGGCTTAAAATAGTGGCTAATTATTACTTGACTGTTTGGTGACTAATATGTCTAAAACCTTAAATAATTTTTTATTACTTATTGAAGAAAAGTCTTGTCCACTTAATTTTGAACTTAATTTTGGGCATGAAAAATTTAGCCCCTTTGAAGCCAAAACATTATCAGCAGCACTTGCTAGTGGTAAGTGCACACGAGGTCTAAAAATTGTCCTTTCGCAATGCTCCCTTACTGTCCAGAGTATAGAATCTTTAAATGAAGGAATTGCCAACGCTAATTGTCCTGAAGATCTGCATGTTTATTTGCCCCAGAGTTCTAACCTTGATGTAGGACTAGCACTAACTAATATGCTCATGAGCGGGAGATGTGTAAAAGGGCTGAAACTCTATTTATGGGATCATGAAATGGGGGAAGAGGGTGCTCAAATTTTTTCTGATGCCCTTATCAGCGGCAAATGCCCAGCAGACTTATTGATCAATCTAAGCGGCGGCTATAAAAATCTACTTTATGATGAAGGCGCTTTTGCATTAGCTGCAGCGCTTACAAGTGGGAGATGTCCTAAAGGACTGCAACTTATAATGGCATCAAATACCATTATGGAAAAGGGTGCTCAAGCATTAGCAGATGCTCTTGCTAGCGGAAACTGCCCTGAAGGGCTTGAGATAGGGTTAAATGAAAATTTTATTGGTAGTACTGGAATAATGGCTTTTGCTTCTGCCTTGGCAAGCGGAAAGTGCCCAAAGGGTCTTAAGCTTGATCTTAGTGCTAATGAAATCGATGACGATGGGATTGAAGCTTTAGCAACTTCACTTGCGACCGGGAACTGTCCCCAAGATCTCTGGATTGATCTTGAATCCAATCGATTTAAAAAGAGGGGGCTTGAAGCACTAATAAAAGCACTAGAATGTGGAAAATGTGCACAAGGATTGAAGATTAATATCAATTCCATCACAAATAATAACTTATCTAATACCATTGAGATGTTATTAAGGAAGAATGAAATCAAGCATTCAGCACTCGCCTGTATTACCTTTCAGCAGGGATTAAGCCAGGAAAATTCTGGCTTAAGGGTTTTTCCACATGATCTAGCAAGCTCCATATACCAATATTTACCGCCCACAGCTCTCAATGAGGGTGAAGAAAAAAATTATCTTAATAAAATTATG
>CAZXFO010000033.1:0-4893 GCA_964639745.1 uncultured Coxiellaceae bacterium
CGCTATCAACCAACAGGACTAATGCTATATTTTTACGGGAAAAACATTGCTGTAGTGATTGTTTAATTTTTAAAGCAGTAGCACTAGTATAGTCAAGAACAACAATGGCAGGATTCACCTCATTCAGCTTTTTATTCAGTATAGGATTGTCCGCTGAATTAGTAGCATTACAGTGATTTAAATCAAAATGTAGAATCTTTGAGCCCATTTTGGACCTAACGTTATTAATAACAGGCTGACTAACATCGACAAGTTTTAATGCATCTTCAACTTCATAATACATTTGTTCGATATTTAGAGCGTAAGTTGCAATACCTTGTGATCGTAAATAAGAAAGTGCACCGTATTGGGCTAATAAAATAGCTTTCATACCAGCACAGACACGAAGCTTACGATGTGCAAAATGGATTTCTTTTGTTTCTTCCTCTTCAGCAAGATCGGTTTCAAACTCAGAATCGCTACCGTAATCTGGCTCATCTTGAACCTCTTCGCTGCCTCTCGCTGTCTCAAAGAAATTTTTACCCGCATACTCTAGCCCGCTATATAAGGCTTTCTTAGGTCTTTTGGCATTAAGAGCCTCAAACAATAGACGGGTTATCTCAGAAAAATCAGTATCATCTTTATAGAACGATTCAAAAGAGAGATCGGGAAAAGTACGTTTTATTTTTTTTAAGTCCTTACGAATTTTTGTGTAGTTCATAGTGACCGTATCATTATACTTAATGCACTGTAATAATTTGCTTAAAGCCGTCTCAATAGGGTTTGGTGAATCCGCTAATAAAGCATCCATAACTTGATCTGCAAACCAATCTTCCGTGCCTTTTTGTCTAAAGCATTCATCTAAGACCGACTTGCCCATGCTATCGCCTGCTTGGCGGATGACTTCCCAAATGGTTTTATTCTTTAAGTTCACAGGGATAAAGTTTGCTCGGCCTTTCGATGATGCTTTGTCCTTATTTATTTTACAAAAACGCTTATACAAACGCTCGAAAGCTTCATCACTTGTATGTTTATTTTTGAAATCTGCGTCGTCCCTTAATATTTTATAACGAGATTTAGTAGCTATAGCTTTTTTTAATTTAGTAGCATTATAAAACCTCACTTGGGCTAAAAAATTTTCGTTAAAAACAGCTAAAGGAGATTTTTCGTCAGTAATTGCACTAAGAACCTGATTTAAATGAGACAGGGTCTTACCGATCAATTCAGCATAACGCTTAGGGATAATACCAACATTAATACGAAAAGTATTATTCGTTTCACAAACACTAGGGAGGTTATGCCCAAAGCTTGATCTTAATACCATTTCGATAGGAATATTTTCACGCAGGGCTGCGACATTTAAATATGCAATAAAACTGCTTAATAATAATTTTTGAAAAGGTTTAGGATGTTGCTGCCAATATTTTGCGGCTTCAGTTTCCACTTCAGCTGGATTGAGAATTGGAAAAGCGATTAATACACAAGGATAATCATTTTCAGTGTAAACTACTGGGCGAATTAGATACTCATTTTTGGCAAATTTAATTTTAGTAAATTGCTCATTATTTCCGTTAGCCTCAAAACTTGACACCACCACCTTAGCCATTCGATTTTTATAAAGCAGTAACTGATCCCTAACATTTACACTTCCTTCAGCAACTTCAGTATCTAAATTAAAAGCTTCATCATATTCATCAATGGAGAACGGGGAATGGAACCCACCCGTATGCGCATGCAATGAGTGAGCTTTTGAATCTTTTTTCACACAAGGGCTGGAAAATTGAGCTTGTTTACGACTACCCGCTATAGAGAAAAAACGACTAGATTCACTACGATGATATGTGCCCCAATACCCAGGCTCATTCATATCAAAGGCGGTCGTGCCCATAAAACGCGTGTAGTATTCAGAACGGGGGAAATAATGGCTATCGGTGATCAATGCTTGATTAGTATTATCATTTTTTTTACGATTTAACATATGCACCCCTTAAGCCTGAATTCATGGCCTAATACATCCGGACATTGAGGCTATATATAATAACAAACCAGATACAGCAATAACAAGCCTAAATGAGCTTATCTAAGCAATATCAGAGGATGAAATATCGGATCTTTCTGATAATTAAGCTAAGTCTCATTTATTGGATACTGCAGCTCGGTGCCAATTCCTTATTTATAGCGACACTTGCATCCTGAGGGCGATGAGCTGCTTGAATCCAATTGATAAACCTTCTTCTGGATATTTTTCTTCTTGAGGAATATTGATGGAATAACATCTTTGTTCATCGATGTATATGTCGATAACTTTGATCTGACCATCTGGATACTCAGAGCTGCATTTCCAAATAAATTCAATTGAAATAGGTTGTTGGGCCTCTTGCTTAGCTTCTATAGCAGGATTTGATGAGAGCATGGTATTTCCCTATGTTGATTTATAATGCGAGCATTATATTGAGGGAAGCTTAAGGGAAACTTAATGGGAACTTAAGAGATGAGGTGGTAAGTCATGAAAAGTAAATCGCATAATCATTTTATCAATACTTTATCCTTATAGCCCTACTCCCACCTACACCTGATTCAACTATGACAGCACAAAACTATCTATAGTTAGTTAGCATTAGAGTCTCTACTTGGTGACAACATGGAGTTAAAAACAACACCATACAGTGCGTAATACATTGGAACTATCCAAAACAGAAAAATTAGCGATAATAGTCCTATAGCTGGCACATGAAAATAATTATTAATTAAACCCAATCCTATGGGCATAACCCAAAAAAACCCAATACCAATTGGAAAGGTAAAAAGTAATCCATTCAGATATAGCAACATTACCGACATGATTATAAATGCAGTTAAAATTTTTAATGGATGTTGATGCATTAAACTGTAACCTTTGGAAATAGCCTCACCAAATTTATAATTCTGCGTTAATATCAGGGGTACCGTAAATAGTATCAATGGCAATAACAAATAAAAGCACAGCAATGAAACCGCATATTGGCTTCCAAATACCCAGAAAAGACGTGGAGAGGATGTTCCATGAGCGATGTAATTAAGATAAGCCAGATAGTTAGCCTCTAAAGAATATACAAGGAGGACATACTTTAAAAGATAAGCCGCAGCAATTATGAGAATCGCTAGCAACATCACTAAAAAAAGCCTTCCTTTAGCTTTCCAACAAGCTCGAAAACAAACCTTAAAATTGGATTGTTCATCTCTTGTTTTGTAAACGCTATTTAATATCAAACCACAAATAATGAACCAGCTCAGAAATCCTATCAAAATTAAGCTTATTATCAAGGCGACTAAACCACATACTGGATAAAGTTCCTTGCCGCCACCAAATATATTAAATAAATCATTAGACGCTTCAAGACAGAAAAATGCTATTAGAAAAAGTATGACGAAAGTTATTAGTAAAAATAGCATGCTAGTATTGATAGAAAACATCAGGCGAGGCGCTTTATCTGAAGCTAATGAAAACCAAGTAATAAGTTCTTTCATAATTAGATCCATAAATATGAAATTTATCTGCACATAATAATTATAGTATAGAATTATCGTTTTTGGATTTTATAAAAAAAACCTTCCCACCTCCACATTACATGTCTTTATTCAATAGGTTAAACATGAGAATGCGTTAGTCCTCAATATATCCTGCAGCTTCAAAAGCAGCCTCTACTCTCAAAAAACTTAATACTCAATACCTAGCTCTTAACATTCACCATTTATTAAAAAAATTAAAATTGCTTCTAATATCGCTAATTTTATATAATCCTTATCCATTGCCGGCACAGGCTGCCTCTACTTCAGGAGTAAATAATGTCTAATACACGAAACGTTTCTTCCACAAATACCTCAGCAGAATCTAAGCAGAAGACTAACCCTCTTCTTGAAGTAGAAAGGCTTCTCTTTAAAACTAAAGAGCTCCCTTCAAAGCTAAAGACCAAAATTCAACCTTTAGTTTTACAACATTTTAATCAAGAAAAAGAAGATAAAGAAAATTCTTTTGCTGATGGTGAAATAAGAATTTATGCAGATCGGAGAACTCAACAATACCTCCTCGTTGGTATCTGCTCTCGAATTTTTGATACTTTGGATGAAATTCTAGCTTTACACAATAAATCAGTTCCATTAAATATTTCTGTTAGAGCAAATAAAGATAAAATTAATGCCGAAAAAGTTCAGACTGCCCTATTAAACTTTAAACAACATTATGGAAAGGATTATCAAAGAATTTTAAACTTAAATCGCGAGATCTCAAATAAATTAATTAACTTCGAAAAAAATGAAAATACATTTATGCCTGCTGAAGCTATTTATTTATGGCAAGCTCTTAACCATGGCGAAGAACATTTAAATGAGTACAAACCACTAATAGCAGAAATCTTGGCGCCGCTTAAAAGCAGCAATAAAACCGTAACACAAAAATATACCGCTTCGATCATCGACCATTTTCAAAAACTCTATGACTTTAAAAAAGAGCTTAGGCAGCTAGATTTAATTAACCTATATGTCCACCGCTTAAGACAACATATTGATGAAAAAAGCCATCGTCAGCTTAACTTTAATCATTGCTGGTTAAACAATGACATATTTGAGCCTTTAGGGGTTACTGGTTTTGCTGAGGCCTGTAAAGATTATCGAAATCAATTTGCTCGAGTCACCCTATTACAAACCTTGAAAAAAAGTACAGCCTTTGATACCTACCAAAATCTAACTAAATTACTATCACTAGAAGAAGCCCCTAAATTAAACTCGATTATTAATGAAGCTTCACCTGAAATTACTAATCTCATTTTGTCTTGGGCTAATGAAGCTATCCATAACATGACTCACAAAATTATTATATGGAATGAAGTTTATGCCCCTAACGGACAAAGATATTTACTTGCAACAAATAAAAACCCT
>CAZXFO010000034.1:0-8100 GCA_964639745.1 uncultured Coxiellaceae bacterium
CAACCCGCTAAGCGCCAAGCAGTAACCAATGCTGAAAACACGATCTATGCTGCTAAACGTTTAATTGGCCGACGCTTTGATGAAGAAATGGTGCAGCGCACTCAAAAGGTAGTGCCTTATAAAATTGTTAAAGCTGAAAACGGCGATGCTTGGATTGAAGTTCGCGGCAAGAAAATTGCCCCGCCACAAATCTCGGCTGAAGTTTTAAAGAAAATGAAAAAAACTGCTGAAGATTATTTAGGTCACGAAGTTAAAGAAGCGGTTATTACGGTACCTGCCTATTTTAACGATTCTCAACGTCAGGCTACAAAAGATGCTGGCCGTATTGCTGGTCTAGAAGTTAAACGTATTATCAATGAGCCCACTGCAGCAGCACTTGCTTTCGGTTTAGACAAAAAACCGGGCAATCGTAAAATTGCTGTATATGATCTTGGTGGCGGCACATTCGATATTTCTATTATTGAAATTGCTGAAGTTGAAGGCGAACACCAATTTGAAGTTTTAGCCACTAACGGTGATACCTTTCTAGGTGGTGAAGATTTTGATTTACGTTTAATTGACTATCTCGTTGATGAGTTTAAGAAGAGCAGTGGTATTGACTTGCGTAACGATCCTCTCGCTTTACAACGCTTAAAAGAAGCTGCTGAAAAAGCCAAAATTGAGCTATCTTCCGCTCAACAAACCGATGTCAACCTGCCTTACATTACTGCTGATGCAAGCGGCCCTAAACACATGAACATCAAGCTGACTCGTGCCAAACTTGAATCATTAGTTGAAGATCTCGTTCAGCGCAGCATTGAACCCTGCCGAACAGCACTTAAAGATGCAGGGCTTTCAGTAGACAACATTGATGATGTTATTTTAGTCGGCGGTCAAACTCGTATGCCGATGGTACAAGAAGCTGTGCGTCAGTTCTTTGGTAAAGAGCCACGAAAAGATATTAATCCTGATGAAGCAGTAGCCATTGGCGCTGCAGTACAGGGTGCTGTACTTTCAGGTGCTATAAAAGATGTGTTGTTACTCGATGTTATTCCGCTTTCTTTGGGTATTGAAACCATGGGCGGCGTTATGACTAAAATCATTGAAAAAAATACCACGATCCCAACACGTGCTACTCAGGTGTTCTCAACTGCCGCAGATAGTCAAACTGCTGTGACAATTCATGTGCTGCAAGGTGAACGTGAAATGGCTAGCGCAAACAAATCATTAGGCCGTTTTGATTTGACAGATATTCCACCTGCTCCACGTGGCATGCCACAAATCGAAGTTACTTTTGACGTTGATGCCAATGGTATTCTTCATGTCTCAGCTAAAGATAAAGCAACTGGCAAGCAACAATCCATTGTAATACGTGCTTCTAGTGGCCTTTCTGAAGATGAGATTAAACGCATGGTTAAAGATGCTGAATTACATGCTGCTGATGATAAAAAATTCCATGACTTAGTCACAGCTCGCAACCAAGCAGACAACATGATCCATGCTGTCACAAAATCAATGAAAGAAGCAGGCGACAAAATCAGTGCTGATGAACGCAAAAACATCGAGCAAGCTATTGAAGCCCTTAAAGAAGCATTAAAAACAGAAGACAAAGACTTAATCGAGTCTAAAACTAAAGACTTAACGGATGCGTCTTCTAAAATGGCTGAACATCTTTATGCTCAAGGCCAAGCAACCGGCAGTGATGGTCAAAGTGGCCAAGCGGGTGACCAAGGCTCATCTTCTCAACCAAAAGATGATAGCGTGGTAGATGCGGAATTTGAGGAAGTAAAAGGCGAAAAGAAAGAGTAATCATTCTTCTTTTCAAGGGCGATACTTTATCAGCCTTAACATTAACTAACCAAGCTGGCCCGGGCAACTAGGCCAGCTTTTTGACGTATTTATGACTAAAGCAGATTATTATGAAACATTAGGCATTTCTCGGAATGCCTCCGAAGGGGAAATCAAACAAGCTTATCGTCGATTAGCGATGAAATATCATCCTGATAGAACAGGCCATGACAAAGCTTCGGAAGAAAAATTTAAGCAGGCGAAAGAGGCATATGAAATTCTTTCTGATAGCCGTAAGCGCGCTGCTTATGACCAATTTGGCCATGCAGCTGGAGGTGCAAGTGGTGCCGGCTTTGGCGACATGAATTTTGGTGATATTTTTGGCGATGTATTTGGCGACATATTTGGCGCTATGCGCAACAGCGGAGGACCGCAACGTGGTGCTGATCTTCGCTACCAATTAGAAATTACCCTAGAAGATGCCTATTTTGGCAAAACTCAAGAAATTAATTTCACCACATATGTTTCATGTGAAGACTGCAAAGGTGGTGGCTCCAAGAAAGGTACTTCACCCAAAACTTGTAGCGACTGCGATGGGTACGGACAAATTCGCTTACAGCGCGGCTTTTTTTCTGTCCAGCAAACTTGTCCAACTTGCCGAGGTCAAGGTAAGGTTATTACTGACCCTTGCACTGCATGTCATGGCAATGGTCGTAAAAAGCAAAATAAAAAATTATCCGTCAAAATCCCTGCTGGTGTCGATTCCGGTGACCGGGTTCGCTTAGCTGGAGAGGGAGAAGCAGGTGAGCATGGAGCGCAAGCAGGCGATCTCTATATAGAAGTTCATCTTAAACAACACAGTATCTTCGAAAGAGAAGGCAGAGACCTGCATTGCGAAATTCCAATAAGTTTTATTACTGCCGCTTTGGGTGGTGAATTAGAGGTACCCACTTTAGCAGGCCGCCAAACCTTAAAAATTCCTGCTGAAACACAAACCAGTAAAACATTTCGGTTAAAAGGTACTGGCATGCCCTCTATTCGAGGTGGCGCTTCAGGAGATACAATTTGCCATGTAATTGTTGAAACGCCTGTAAACTTAACTCACAAGCAAAAACAAATATTAAGAGATTTTGAAGGAACGTTAGCAAGCGTTAACACTAAAAAGCATAACCCGCAAACCACGTCATGGTTTGATAAAGTAAAAAAATTTTTTGAAGAAATGAAATTTTAGCCGCAAGGAGTAATTATGGGCATCACCAGAGTTCCAATGACTAATCGAGGCGCAGAGAAATTACGCCAAGAACTCGATCAATTAAAAACTGTAGAGAGACCGAAGGTTATTCAAGCCATTGCTGAAGCCCGTGCTCATGGCGATTTAAAAGAAAACGCTGAATACCATGCTGCTCGTGAATCACAAGGGTTCATTGAAGGCAGGATTATGGAAATTGAAGCCAAGCTTTCCAATGCACAGATTATTGATGTTACGCGCATGGAAAATACTGGTCGTGTCATTTTCGGTGCAACCGTAACATTAATTAAAGAAGATAATAATCAAACGGTAGTTTATACCATTGTAGGTGAAGATGAAGCTGACTTAAGTGAAGGTAAAATTTCTGTTACATCACCTATTTCACGATCTATGGTAGGCAAATATGTAGGGGATGTCATAGAAGTTAAAACAGCTGAAAATGTTTCCACTTACGAAATAACTAAAGTTGACTACATCTAATGTGTCCTAAACGCAGTCATGAATGGCTAAAAGAGCACTTTACTGATGAATACGTAAAAAAAGCTCAACGTAGCGGTTATCGTTCAAGAGCTGTGTATAAATTACAAGAGTTGCATGAGAAAGATAGGCTTTTCAAACCTGGGATGACAGTAATTGACCTAGGAGCAGCTCCAGGTGGTTGGTCACAATTAGTTGCACCGCTAGTTGGCAAAAAAGGGCGAGTTATTGCTTTAGATATATTACCCATGGAGCCCATTGCTAATGTTGAGTTTATCCAAGGTGATTTTGGCGACGAAGCTCTACATGGCGTTTTATTGGAAAAATTAGCAGGCACTAGCCCAGATTGGGTGATTTCAGACATTGCGCCCAATACTAGCGGGATTTTGAGTGTCGACCAGCCAAAATCAATGCTGCTATGCGAAATGGCGCTTGAATTTGCCCTAAGCGTCCTGCCGCAAGAAGGTGGGTTTTTAATTAAAGTCTTTCAGGGTGAAGGTTTCGACGCTTTTTTGAAGGAAATAAGATCAAATTTTAAGAAAGTACACATCCGTAAGCCAAAAGCATCCCGCGGACGCTCCCGCGAGGTTTATATAGTTGCGCTAGGAAGAAAGTAGTCTAACCGCTTAATATAAGGTATGATTCTATTTATTAACCAACCACTAATGTGATAAGGGGCCCATCAGTGAACGATACAATTAAGACAATTTTGTTATGGATGGTAATAGGCATTATTCTTATCACAGTTTTTAACAATTTTGGGCCTCAGCAACCTACTGAAGAACGGCTTAGCTACTCGTCCTTTATCAATGAAGTAAAGCAAGGTAACGTGCGAGCAGTTACTATCACTGAGCAAAATTTAAAGGGTGTTTACAATAACAATAAAGTTTTCTCATCTTATTTACCTATGCATCAAGACTCACACTTAATCCAATTGTTATTGGATAAAGGGGTAGTCATTAAAGGTAAGCCACCCGAACAACCCGGCATTTGGGTACATCTACTCAACTTGTTGCCGTGGATTGTATTAATTGGTATTTGGATTTATGTGTTAAGACAGCAAGCTGGTATTGGTAAAGGCGGTGCCTTTTCATTCGGCCGTAGCAGAGCTCGCTTACTTGGTGAAGATCAAGTTAAAATCACATTTGCAGATGTAGCAGGGGTAGAAGAAGCCAAAGAAGAAGTAAAAGAATTAGTTGAATTTCTTCGCGACCCAGGAAAGTTCCAGCGTTTAGGTGGAAAAATTCCACGTGGGGTTTTATTAGTGGGTCCACCAGGAACGGGTAAGACTTTATTGGCCAAAGCTGTTGCCGGTGAAGCTAAGGTTCCTTTCTTTACCATTTCAGGTTCTGATTTCGTAGAAATGTTTGTTGGTGTTGGCGCTTCTCGTGTCAGAGATATGTTTGACCAAGCCAAAAAGCAAGCTCCCTGCATTATTTTCATTGATGAAATTGATGCTGTTGGCCGTCATCGTGGCGCAGGCTTAGGCGGTGGCCATGATGAACGGGAACAAACACTCAACCAATTACTAGTTGAAATGGATGGTTTCCAAGGTAACGAAGGGGTAATAGTTATTGCTGCTACTAATCGTCCTGATGTTCTGGATCCAGCTTTATTACGTCCAGGTAGATTTGATCGACAAGTTATAGTTTCTTTACCCGATGTACGCGGGCGTGAGCAAATTCTTAAAGTCCATACCAAAAGAATCCCTATGGCAAATAATGTCGATGTTGCCGTTATTGCACGTAGTACGCCAGGTTTTTCCGGCGCAGACTTAGCCAATATTGTTAATGAAGCCGCATTGTTTGCTGCTCGTGGCAATAAGCGTGTCGTAGATATGGATGATTTCGAAAGAGCAAAAGATAAAGTCATTATGGGTGTTGAACGCCGCTCAATGGTCATGACAGAAGACGAAAAGAAATTAACTGCCTATCATGAAGCAGGGCACGCCATTGTTGGCCTAAATGTACCTGAACATGATCCCGTACATAAAGTAACAATTATTCCCCGCGGACGCGCATTAGGTGTAACAATGTTTTTACCTGAAGGTGATAGACATAACTACACCCGAGAATATCTCGATAGTAAAATTTCTAGCCTATTTGGCGGGCGACTAGCTGAAGAACTCATTTTTGGTCTTGGTAAAGTAACAACTGGGGCCGCTAATGACATCCAAAAAGCCACAGAAATTGCGCGCAACATGGTGACCAAATGGGGTTTTTCACAAAAGCTTGGTCCATTAACTTTTGATGCAAATGATGAAGAAGTCTTTTTAGGCCATACCGTCACACGCCATAAAGAAGTTTCAGAATTAACCTCTGGCATTATTGATGATGAAATTCGTATGATCATTGAAGGCAATTATAAGCGGGCTGAAAAAATCCTACGTGACAATATGGATAAGCTGCACATTATGGCCGAAGCATTAGTAAAATACGAAACGCTAAGCATAGATCAAGTTCAGGATATTATGTCAGGCCGCACAGTGAGAGAACCTTCTTCAAATAGTACTGGAACTACGGGCAAAAGCACCTCGACCACTCCGACTCCTGGTCATGAAAATAATATAGGTTTAGATTTATCGCATGACCAAGGCACTTAATAATAACAATATCATCTCTGCTCTACCTAAAGTCAAACGTTCCTATTTCGGAACCGATGGAATTCGAGGTAGAGTGGGCTCTTATCCAATTACTCCTGAATTTATTTTAAAGCTAGGCTGGGCAGTTGGAAAAGTTTTAGCTCGCGAACATTCTGGGAAAGTACTTATTGGAAAAGATACCCGTATATCCGGCTATATGTTTGAATCTGTTTTAGAAGCTGGCCTTTCTGCCGCTGGCGTAAATACCCATCTACTGGGCCCAATGCCAACGCCAGCTATTGCTTATCTAACCAGAACCCTTCGTGCTCAAGCCGGGATCGTCATTAGCGCTTCACATAATCCTTATCACGATAATGGAATTAAATTTTTTTCAGCGCAGGGCAGTAAGCTTCCTGATGAAATCGAGTTAGCAATTGAGCAACAATTAGAACAACCCATGACAACAGTTGATTCAGCCAAATTAGGTAAAGCTCGACGCGTTGTAGATGCGCCAGGAAGATATATTGAATTTTGCAAAAGCACCGTAGCATCTGACATCACCTTAAATGGTTTAAAAATTGTAATCGATTGCGCTAATGGTGCTGCATATCATATTGCTCCTAATGTATTTCGGGAACTAGGTGCTGAAGTAATTGAAGTTGGTGTAGACCCCAATGGCTTAAATATTAATCTCAATTGTGGTGCTACCCATCCTGAAACACTAAGGAGTAAAGTGCTCCAGGAAAAAGCAGATTTAGGTATTGCGCTAGATGGTGATGGCGATCGTGCATTAATGGTTGATCAACAAGGCAATATCTTAGATGGCGATGAGCTACTTTATATTATCGCTAAACACCGCAAAGAAACGGGGCAGTGGAGTGGTGGTGTCGTTGGCACTGTCATGTCGAATTTAGGATTTGAACAAGCACTAGAAAAATTAGATATAGAGTTTACACGAGTAGCTGTAGGAGATAGATACGTTATCGCTGAACTTGAAAAACGCGATTGGCTATTAGGAGGTGAACCCTCAGGCCATATCATATGTCGTGACTCTACAACTACCGGCGATGGCATTATTACCGCCTTACAAGTTCTTTCAGCTATGCGTCATACCCAACAAACTTTATTAGAGTTACGTTCAGGTTTAAGCAAATATCCACAAACGCTTATTAATATAAAAGTCGCTGAGAAAAGCGAAATCAATGATAATCCACGCATCCAAATGACATTAAAAACCGCTGAAGAAGCTCTCGGCAGACTAGGGCGAATACTCATTCGTCGTTCAGGTACTGAATCATGTATTCGCGTGATGGTGGAAGGCAAAGAAAAAGCTCATGTTGATCACTGGGCTGAAAAAATTGCTTCTGTTGTTAGAGAAGAATTGACGTCAAATTAAAGAAATTATCATATAGGCACTCTGGGGTACTACATAATAAGACATCGTTTCTTTTCAGGTACTACTACCAAATTATTTGCAGCTTCTAATTTCGCAGCAGGAAAATTAAAGCTTATTGTAAAAGTAGTTCCCACGCCTTCTTTGCTTACTACTGAAACCTTACCATGTAGCTTTTCAATAAGTTTTTTAGCATTAAACAATCCCAATCCGGTTCCAACAATAGTAGGATGCTGGTCTTTATCATGTACTTGGCTAAAAGGTTGATATAAATTCTTTATTGCTTCCTTACTCATGCCGATTCCAGTATCTATTATTTTAAATTCAACATCAAAATAATCATTTTTCTTCTTTGCATTTACATTAATAGTAACCTTGCCTTGGTGAGTATACTTTATTGCATTGCTAATATAATTTTTTAGGAGCATTTTCAGGGCATGAGGATCAACCTGCACAAAAATATCTTTATTTTTCATTTCCAATGAGAGGGTAATATTTTTCTTTGTTGCTTCCAGTTGATAGAAAATAATTATTTTTTGGAGTAAGTCATAAAGTTTAGTAGCTTCATTTTTAAGTTCTGCTTGATTCGCTATAATTTTTGCTAGATCTAATTGCTTACTTACAAAATCACCA
>CAZXFO010000035.1:0-4384 GCA_964639745.1 uncultured Coxiellaceae bacterium
GCGGCCATGATAACAAATATTTTGTGATTCTTCTATTCAATTTTGTGTATACGCTAAATGGAATTAATTAATGAGCCAAGCATTTTTTCATAATAGAACTATAATAAGTTATGCATAATAATAGTCCTAATCAAATCTGGAATTAACCCTATGAATGATATTACAAAAAAGCCTACGCATTGAAGCAAGCTTTAGCTAAATTGCTAGATGAAAGAGACGTGAGAGATACTCCATCAGGCCCTCTTTTTCATTACACTAGCTTTTCAGGATTAAAGGGTATTCTTGAATCAAGAGCAATATGGCTAACACCGCACAGAAACTTAAATGACCCATCAGAAATTGAGCATGGCAAGAATATTATCTTAAGTTGTATCGAAAACAGTATTAAGAAGCGAAATTGTAAAATGCATAGCTTTCTTTGCGACTTTTTAAAAGACATAGTCGAAAAAGGTTATAGAACATTTATAACTTCATTTTGTGATAAAGAAGATTACTTGCCAGCATGGCGGTATTATGGCGATGATGGTGCTGGCTACTCTATTGGATTTAAAAACAGTTATTTTAAACGGGAAAAAAGCCCTACTGATAAGTGTCATGCGACATTATTTTTTAGGGTCACGTATGGTGAAAATAACTTCAAGAATAGAATTAATAAAATATTGAGTACAGCTGAGGAAATTTATCCAGATTGGTTTGAACAAAATCCAAGTACAATTATTGAGTATTTGGATCATTTAGTGGGAAATTTTTTAACCTTGCTGCCAACAGTGAAAAATATTGATTACCAAGATGAAAGAGAGTGGCGAAATTGCTTAATTAGAATTTATTTTCAAGAAGAAAATTTATGGTATCCATACGGGTTACCGCCGACTCCGTACTTGATTGCTGATCAGGTTGGTCCAGAAAAGTTACGCCCATTTTTAAAAAACTTTAAACCAACAATATTCCGAATTAAATCAGAAGAATTTGCATATACAGATATTGATAAAATTTATATAGGGCCTCGCTTAGATTTTATTACAGCTAAAATAGCTGTAAAAAGTTTTTTAAAAAGTAAAGGTATTGATGAAAAAGATATTAATGCTATTAACATAGTCCCTTCAAAAAGACCGTTTCAATAACCAGAGTTTTTCTTCATAAGTACAACCATAATCTATACTTAAACTAAACCCTCTCAGAGCTTTGTTATGAACTCATCGAGAGCTAATGAAGAATCTTCATTAAATGAAAGTGTTGGAAACTCTGCCTCTGCCAGCCAAACAGAACAAGCTACTACACCCCGAAATTTTCAAGAATCTGAAAGGTTAGCTTTTATAGTGAATATTCCGATTGCTATTCAAAAAGACCAAAATAACCAGGCCGATGCTGCCGGTACAATCCAGAAGATGATGGATATTAGGAGTGCTTATTTAGATGGCTATGATCCTAATACTTGTCCGCCATTTAAAATGGTGTTTGGCGTTAACTGCCATGAGTCAGAAGTACAGAATTTGGTATTGCTTCATGAGCAATGGGATAAATTTAAGAAAGAAAATAATTATTCGGATACCAATAACCCTGTCTCGGTAGTAACAAGAGTATGGGATGGCAAAAAATTCCCTTATGGCTCGATAAGGAATGAAATCATGCATAGTTTTGACACCCAAAAGGCTGTAAAAGAATTTACTAAAGATAATTACTATCCGTACATCGCTATTGGTGATGCTGATACGGGTAGCAGAAAGGTAGAAGTTGGGGAAAAGCAGATCCATGTTTTTAAAGCCATAGAAGAAAAACTGAATGGCAAATTAAATACTCCTTCACCCAGTGATGATAGCTCTAGAGAGCAAAAATCAAATGAAGCTAGCCCTAACCAGATGAGTATATCTGCCAGATTTAGCCCTAAAGAGGAGTTTGCATTAAGCCCAGAGAGCAATACGCCGAATCATTTCTATGTTAGGCCATATCTTATTGCAGGGGGATATAAGCCGATAGATGCGGGTGAATTACCCGAAGCTAAAGAAACAGTTATCCAGCAAGATATGGATGTTCGAGCGCAGTTGGCTAATAGAGTTAACCCTATGGGGCCATATTTCCCAGAGCCTAATTTGTTTATCGATGGCCATATTTCAGCAAAGGTTAATTTTGGCCAAGGAGGTGCTGAATTTTTAAAATTAAGGGAAGAAGTTGCAGGATATATCAAGCAGGATATATTGAATGGCAAGCCAGGGAATGCCACCCATGAAGAATGGCAAGAAAATGCTGCTGTATATCTGCAAAATAATCGACATCCTGATAGAGGAAAGCTTGTTTCAACTTTCTTTGATTTAGCTATTGAAACAGAAACAGATAGATTATTTAGAAAAATTGGCGAGCAGGCAGATAACATTAACCCAAATGTAGTAGCACAGCATCATGCACATCCTACCATGGCTAAGGCTGCTTATTTACTCGATAGATATGATGCAAAGCGAAATGGTAAAAGTATATTTGTCGATGTGAGAGATTTTCTAGCTAAAAATTCAGAAAACCTACCTAAGGTCATTGAGTTTTATCATGAGTTAATTTACAGGCAGAAGACAGCAAACCCAGAATACAAGCAGGATATACTAGATCAGAGTTATTTAGAATATCGAACAAAAGACGCTGACATATTGAAATTAGCGGATAGCCTCATCAAAGAAGCAGCAAAAATAAACTTGCCAAATAAACAAGGGCAGCCCAATCGATCGGTCCACCAGTTTGCTAACTTAGATTGTACTACACTTGATATATTTAATACTGCTATGGCGGTGGTTTTTAAAAAAGATATTAATAATTTATTGCACGAATACTGGAAAGGCGAATTGCAAAAATTAATGCTGAATACAGTAAACTCCGAAAGCACCCATGATGACAGTGCTAGTATTAATTGGGAGTGGAATACGATTACGGATTTAGGAGGGGAAAGAACTATTAATGAATCAGTGGAATTTCACAGTAATAAAATAATTAATGCATCAGCTCGGCAGATTGATAATATTAATGAATTACAAGATGGTCAAAATAATGAAACGGTTAATGAATTTATTTATAAACTTAAATAACTATGTTGTGTAATGTAAGTTTAGTATACTAACCATCAATATTATGGAACGATTATGCAGCGCATTGACTTTTTTAATGATAGTTCTAATTACTTTGAGCTTACTGATAAAGAGAGTAAAGCATTAGAAGCTATTGAGGCGGCTATCAATTCCAATAATGAGAAAGTTTATGAAAAATTGGCCGATAGCTTAGCGACTTATCCAGCTGAATTGCTACAAAAATTTTTTATTAAGAGCGAAAAATTTAAAAACTTTTGCTTGTATAATGCAAAATTCAATAATGCAATTTCAAATAAATTAAAAAAATACAAACATATAAGTATCGAAATCAAGGCAATGGATGGTAGCGAGAATTTGTCCTTATTTCAGATTTTTATCGCTGCTCAATTGTTTAGTTTATACAATGAGCACTTACCTAAGGCGCGTCAGTCAAATGAGTCGAGGATAATTTGTGGTAAGGCTGTTGAGTTAGCCTGTAAATTTGGGCTGTTTATAGCTTTAATAGCTCGATGCGATAATAACATGGCAAGACTTACGAGCACCAGCCTGTCGCATGAAGAAAGAGAGAAATGTATAGACACTATATTAGCTGACACTAAAAGGCTCAGTAATTTATATTGGTCTTATGGATATATGCAGGCGGGTTGCATATTGCAAGAATTGGTGGAAAAACTAGTATCTTTAAATGAAGAAAAAGATCGTATTGTCGCTTTCTACGAAGAATATATTAAATGCTTTTTATGTTCAACGCTATTAGCTGATTATGAATACTCAAAGGAAATTGCTAATAGTTTAACTGATGGTAGTGGGCTGAATACTGAGGTAAAGAAAGCGGGGTTAAAAATTGAAACTCAGGAAGATGCTAAATTGCTATTAAAAGAATGGTCAGGTAGTAAAGAGAATTTTGAGCGAATCCAAGCCCGCGCCCAGGCTGAAATTAATTCCCTATTAAAAAATAACAACGAATCTAAGCCGTCTATTTAGTGCTGCTACGCTTCTACCGATATGTTAAAAGCTTGCATAGTCATTCTGACCCCTGTAGGGGGAGAATCTCCAGGCTTTATTAGTGAACACTCAGATCCCTCGCTGCGCTCAGGATGACAAAATTAGCTTCAAGATCACTATTTCTTATTCGCTTTTTCCACCGCGCTTAACATTCCACGCAGAATATTAATTTCCATCATGTCGGGTTTAGCTCTGTTAAATAGTCTTCTTAATCGCATCATTAATTTTTTTGGTGCTTCCGGGTTTAAGAATTCAACATCAATTAATGTACTTTGGAGGTGCTGATAAAAACCTTCCATTTCTTCTGCAGTAGC
>CAZXFO010000036.1:0-6119 GCA_964639745.1 uncultured Coxiellaceae bacterium
ATTTCCAGAACGAGCTAATAGAAGTGAGATAAGAGAGCCAATTTTGCCTGCACCTAAAATGATAACACGGCGCATAACATCTCCTATGTTAACCTTAGGGTATACGATTTATTGGCAAAGATTATCCGCCACCACCGCCACCACCAATGCCCCCGGCGGGCATTGTTAATTTGGGTAGACTATTTAAATTACTGCTCGCGGATAAACCTTGATCAGCGGTGCTTTGTAAGTCATTGCCGGCTTCTTTTAATGAAGCAGACTTATTATCAAGAAATTTATTATCTCCTAATTCTTTAGCATTATTCAAAAGATCTTTATTATCTTTAAGCAGATTAGGGTCATCTTTGAGTTTGTCCATACTGCTTTTATCATCCTGGCCCTTATCTTTATTCATACTGTCCATTTTACTGTTTAAGTCTTTCAAATTTTCTTCGATATTTTTTAAGGTGGATGAAAAAGAATCGATATTCATTTTCTCTGAGAAATCCTTTTCTTGATCTTTTGATTTATCTAATGCCGCTGTTATTTTGCCAAGCATTTTCAACAAGTTTTGTGGACTGAATTGTTCTTCTTCTTGCTTCTTTTGCTCGTTTTGTTGTTCTTCTCCTTTTGAAGCCTGCATGATAAAAGCTATAAGCTCTGATAACTTTTTCATAAATTCTTTAATGAGATCGTCAGATTGTTCTTTGCCATCTCCTTTTTTTTGATCTTCTTCTGGTTTTTGATCTTCAGTTTCAGCTTTGTTGAAAGCGCCTGGTTTAGGGGTAGGGGTGGAAGTAGCAGATTGGGGTTTAGGTGTAGGGGCTAGGTTACCAAGTTCTGGGATAGGGGCTGGCATAAAAACATCCTCGCATGAATGTTATATTCAGTATAACATCTAGTTTTGATTTTACCTGATTAAGGTTAACCCCTTGAAAATATTGAATATTGCCTTGCCAGTGCCTTTACGTAAGACTTTTGATTATCTATCTACAGATGATGTAGATACGGCGTTATTGCAACCTGGCATGCGTATTCAGGTCCCATTTCAAGGACGAAAATTGGTTGGGGTATATTTAGGGGTTACCGAGCAGACAAATATCGAGTTAAAAAGGCTCAAGGCGATAGAGGCAGTTTTAGATATTAAACCTGTATTACCCTCAGACATCATGAAGCTTTGTGCCTGGGCTGCTGAATATTATCATTATCCTTTAGGCGAAGTATTGCACGCCGCACTGCCTGCAGCGTTACGAAAAGGGAAAGCAGAAATTGAACCAGTGGTAAAAAAAGCGACGAGTAAAATCTTAGACCCGTTATTGTTAAATGAAAAACAAAACGAGGTTGTGCAAGCGGTCGCAAATAATTTAAATAAATTTTCTGTATTCACAGTAGATGGTGTAACGGGCAGTGGAAAAACGGAAGTCTATCTGCAAATTATTCAAAAAGTGTTAGCTCAAAATAAACAAACTTTGATTTTAGTGCCTGAAATTAATTTAACCCCACAGATGATTGCTCGTTTCAAAGAGCGCTTTGCTGTGCCTATTATGGCATTAAATTCAGGGTTAACAGAAAAAACTCGTTTAAATGCGTGGCTGGCTGCTAAGGCTGGCGCTGCTGCAATTATTATTGGTACTCGCTCTGCAATTTTTACAGCGCTAGCTAATCCAGGCTTAATTATTGTGGATGAAGAGCATGATGCTTCTTTTAAGCAGCAAGATACTTTTCGCTATAATGCTCGCGATCTTGCTATTTGGCGAGCTAAAGATGCCAACGTGCCTGTTGTGCTAGGTTCAGCAACACTTTCTTTAGAAACTTTGTATCGCGCGGGACAAGGCAGCTATCAGTATTTTCATCTGCCTGAGCGTGCTGGCGGCGCAGCTTTGCCGCAATTCAATATTATTGATGTACGACGTAAGGATTTAAATGCTGGCCTTTCAGTTGAATTGCTACAAGCCATGCATACTCAACTACAAGCCGGTAACCAAGTTATGCTGTTTTTAAATCGCCGCGGCTTTTCGCCAGTTTTAATGTGTCATGCGTGCGGTTGGACAGCGACTTGTCGGCATTGTGATGCTCGTATGACTTATCATTTAAGCCCGCTACGCTTGCACTGTCATCACTGTGAATCGCAAAAGCCAGTAATGCAACACTGTGAGGGTTGCGGTGCAAAAGAATTGCAAGCCTTAGGTGTCGGCACAGAAAAGTTGGAGCAAGTATTGCAGCAACATTTCCCCCATTTTCCGTTGGCTCGAATAGATAGAGATAGTACTCGGCGCAAGGGTAAGATTGATGAAATGCTGCAAGGTATCCATGAGGGTAAATATAAAATCTTAATTGGTACACAGATGTTGGCTAAGGGGCACCATTTCCCTGATGTCACTTTAGTGGGTGTTATTGATTCAGATGCGGGATTGTTTAGTAGCGATTTCCGTGCCAGTGAACGATTAGGTCAGCTTATTTTGCAGGTGGCTGGTCGTGCAGGCCGTGCCAGTAAACCAGGCATTGTCTCCATTCAAACACATCATCCAGAGCACCCATTATTGCAATTATTGCGAGCCGGCAATTATCAAGAGTTTGCTAAAACTCTATTAAACGAGCGAGAAATGGCGCAATTGCCACCTTATGCTGCTATGGCTTTATTTCACGCTGAAGCTCATAAGCTTGTCGCAGTAGAAACTTTCCTCGAAGAGGTAAAGCAGGTTGCGCTTGCCTTGAAAACGCCAGTAATAATACGAGGGCCGGTGCCAGCCTTAATGTCTCGCCGAGCAGGCCGTTATCGTATGCAACTCATATTTCAAGCGGATCATAAAAAGGATTTACAGCCGTTCTTACGCGGGCTTTTACAAAAAGTAGAGGCATTTCCTTCAAAACTTAAAATACATTGGTCCGTAGATGTGGACCCTGTAGAAGTGCTTTAGCTTGGTGTTGCCAATTTAGGGTAGTCTCTGATTGACGTTGCCCGTCTCTTTACTATAAACTTGGGCCCTCAAATGCCGGGGTGGCGGAACTGGTAGACGCGCCGGACTCAAAATCCGGTGGTGGCAACACCGTGTCGGTTCGATTCCGACCCTCGGTACATTTATTTATCAACACTCTTAATGACTGGCAGTATCTCTTCTTCCCAAACTTCTGGGGTGATCACGCCAACATGTTTGTAAACGATAATCCCATTCTTATCGACGATAAAGGTTTCTGGGGTTCCATAGACGCCTAAATCCATAGTGATATCACCAGTATTGTCATCGCCTAACTTGCTATACGGGTTTCCTAATGCATTTAGGAAAGCGAGAGCTTGTACAGCGTCATCTTTATAACTAATACCGTAAATGGGATAATTATAATTCTTTTTAATTTCCATCATCATCGGATGTTCCATTTCGCAAGCTGAACACCAAGATGCCCAAACATTTAAAATAGTGATATGTCCTTTAAAATCTTTTTCAGTAAGCGGGTGCGATTCATTCATTAAATTGTCTAAATGAAAGGCAGGAAGTGGCTGATTAATTAAAGGAGAAGAAATTACTTCGGGGTTGTTATAGAGCCCGCGCCAAAGCAAAAATAACATGCCACTAAAGGTAATAATACCTAGCAAGCCAATTCTAAGTGCTCTTTTATTTTTCTTCATATACTTTTTTCCCTGCGTATCGTAGCAATGAAATAAATCCACCTAATGCGATGCAAAATCCGCCTAGCCATATCCACCGAATAAAAGGTTTATAATATAACCTTACTGACCAGCTGTCTTCAGATAATGGCTCTCCTAAAGAAAGATATAAGTCATGAAATATAGCTGGGTAAATAGCCGCTTTAGTCATAACCATGTCTCTAACCGTATAAATACGTTTTTCAGGATGTAAATGCGTAATGAGTTTGTCGCGTCTTAATACTGCAAAATTTCCTTGGACGCTTTTGAAGTTTGATCCAGCAACGCCATGCACATCTATAAAATGAAAAACGTAAGGACCGATAGTTACATCTTCCCCAACAAGTAATCTAACTTCGCGTTCTTGCGTGAACGCTGAAGAAAGCACAATAGCCATAATAACTAAAGCAAAGCCAAGATGAGCAAGTGTCATAGCAGCATGACGCATAAACATGTTGCTAATACTTAACAATACCCAAAATACTAAACTGAGTTGAATGATAACGGCAGTATGCCATTCACGTGTAAAAAAAAGAGTAAGCACAATACTTAAAATAATGCTAATTAAGCCATTACGCTTAATGATTGGCATAATGGGTGCTTTTTTATTCCATTGTGAAAAAGTAGCCCAGCCCATTACTGCAAGTCCAACAATTAACAAAGGTAATAGCACTTTATTGAAATAAGGCGCGCCGATTGAGAGTGAGCCTAACCCCGTTGCTTCCATAATCATGGGGTATAATGTGCCTAATAAGACAGTAGCCATGGCGACAAACAGGAAAATAGATTGAACTAGTAAAATGCCTTCGCGGGAGTTCCACGAGAAAGATTTTTTGTGATTATCTGTAGTTGCTTGGAGGCGCTTGGCAATATAAACAAATAAAGCAGAGCCAGTTATTAAAGCTAAAAGCAGTAATAGGAAAATGCCACGTGAAGGATCGTGTGCAAAAGAATGCACCGAAATTAATACGCCAGAACGAACTAAAAACGTGCCAAGAATGCTAAGCGAAAAAGTCAAGATGGCAAGTATAATGCCCCAATCTAAAAAGCGTTCTTGTTTTTCGATAACTATAATTAGATGAAGCAGTGCTGCGCCGGTGAGCCAAGGTAATAATGAGGCATTTTCGACTGGATCCCAAAACCAAAAACCACCCCAACCGAGCACGTGATAAGCCCACCAACTGCCTAAGGTAATACCTATTGTCAAAAACGACCATGCTGCTAAAACCCAAGAGCGTGCAATGCTTGCCCAAACGTATGCTTTTTCACCTGGCTTAAAATTTATGAGCCAAGCCATAGTAAAAGCGAATACCACTGAAAAACCAACATAACCAGCATAAAGCATGGGGGGGTGAACGAAGAATCCTGGATCTTGAAGTAGGGGGTTGAGGTCTTGCGGGATAGCATGTTGGGCCGCATTAAAAGGGCTGGAAGTATAATTTAAGAAAATTAAAAAGCAAAAACTGATGAACCCAAGCAGTGCTAAAGTGACTGAGCGCAATTCTTTTTTCCAATGCTGGCTGCAAATACAAGCTGCTGTAGTCCATAAATTTAGCATGAATATCCATAATAAAAAGGATCCTTCATGTGCGCCCCAAACGGCGGTTAAGCGATAAAAGAAAGGAAGATCCGGATGAGAGTTTTGGGCTACGTAGCTGAGTGAAAAATCATTATTAACAAAACAGGCTATTAATAATAAGAAAGCATTGGTAATCAGAAATGCCTGTAGTAAAGCCAGTGGTTTTGCTAATGCTAAGCAGTAAATATTTTTTTTCCAATAACCGAACAATGGCAGTAAGCATTGCAGTAGGGCAATAAACATGCCGGTTGTAAGTAGAAGGTGTCCCCAGCTGCTGGTCGTAAACAACGTAAATCTCCTCTAGTGTGCCTCAGGTTATTTTTTGTAAATTTTTTCCATGGCTTGAGGCTTATAATTTTCATCGTGCTTAGCCAGTATTTGAGTAGCCACAAATTCATGGCCGTTCCAATGTCCTTCGGCGATGGCACCGTTACCTTCTTTAAATAGATCAGGTAATACGCCTGTGTAACTAACAAGAACTTCTTGATTCATATCCGTCAGCGTAAATTTTACTGTTAAACTATTTTTCTCACGAATGATACTGCCGGGCTTTACTTGGCCGCCTAAACGGAAGGTATGATCAGAAGGAAGACGCTGCTCGAGAGCCTCCGTTGGAGTCAAAAATAAATTGATGTTTTGCTTTAGGGAATAAAGCACTAATCCAGCGCCTGCAGCAATGACAGCCATTAACAGTAAGGCATAAGATAGGCGTTGTGCTTGTTTCTTATTTAGCATGAGGCTTTTCTTTTAACTGGCGTAAACGGCGCCAGGGACGAAATAATTGTAGAGTAAGCAAGCCAATTACGATTCCGTAAGATGACCACACATACAGGCCGTAACCACCCATATTAAGCGACTGTAGCAAGGTTTCTATCATCGTAACTCCGGAGTAGTTAGTTCGCAGCGCAATTTAAGTAT
>CAZXFO010000037.1:0-7915 GCA_964639745.1 uncultured Coxiellaceae bacterium
GTAGCCCTCGACAGTTCTTTTAATCATGGTTCATTATGAGGTTTCCCTGTTTTTATACTTTCAGGCTCAATAAACGCCGATGAGCTCTGACTATTAGTTGTTTGAACTTGGGGCTGCTCTAAAATATTACGTTGAACTTCTTGTTCTTTTATGGGTATCCCCTTTTGATAGCTATTTTCTGATTTAAGTTTAGGTTCAGCTTTGGCAATTTTGTTGCTCATGCTTCTTTGTGCTTCTTGATAGCTTCCTTCTTTTTCATATAAATACGCAGGTAAATACCGATCAGATTTTTTTTCAAAAAGCTGTACCGGCTCAAAAAAAATAAGTGGTAAAGCAAAACTCATGAATAATAATAAATGAGCTATTAAGGCAAACCAAAAGGATTTAGGAATACGTTCAGTTAGAAAATTAAACATAATTTTGTGGCCTACTTGGGAGCACCGCATAGAAGTTACTGCCTTTTCCTAGTTCGCTTTTTACCCCTACTTGGCCTCCTTGCGCTTCAACTATTCGCCGTGTTAATGCTAAACCTAGACCGGTTCCTGAATAACGCTTTGTAAAAGTTGAATCTAGTTGTTGAAACTCAATAAAGAGTTTATCTAAATCTTCTTTGCGAATTCCAATGCCGGTATCAATTACTTCTAGTTTAAATTGATTATCGTTAATTGGGCCAATGATGATTTTTATCGTGCCACCAATAGGCGTAAATTTAATTGCGTTGGAAAGATAATTATATAAAACTTGCTTTAATTTGCGTGAGTCAATTATCACATATGTAAGGGCAGGATTAATTTCAATGTTGAATTCTAGGTGCTTCTGCCTAATCATGGTGTTTAAGCTGCTGGTTACTTCTCTAACTAAATTTTTCAAGTCAACTGACTCTGGATGGAAAGCCATTTTACCTGTTTCAATCTTAGATAGATCTAGGATGTCATTAATAAGCTCAAGTAGATGGTGCGCACTTGACAGAATATCATTTAAGTATTCTTGATGCTCTTTAGGAGGAGCTCCTACTTTACCACTTAATATAAGTTCGGAAAATCCTATAATAGCGTTAAGTGGTGTACGCAATTCATGCGACATATTTGCTAAAAATTCGGTTTTAAGTCGATTAGCAATTTCAGCTTTTTTGGCAAGATTTTCTGCGGCAATCTTTGTAGTGTGGAGCTGTTGGTTAGTTTCATTAATATCATAAGCAGCTTTCTGTTTACCGTGCTCAAAGAAATACAGTAAAGATATAACAATTAAAATAAGCCCGCCAACAGAAATGGCTTGCAAGGCTAGATTATTGACAACATGATATGGCGGCAGAGTTACATTTTTATATTCAAGAAAAAAGAAAATAACAACTGCATATAAACTAAGTACTCCCCAAAAAAAGCCATCGCGCAATCCACCTAGGAAAATGGCAGTTAGAGGAGGTAGAACTAACCAATAAGCTGGCGGAGAAAAGATCCCGCCTAGATGGTAGGCTAACCATATTAAGCATAGAAATAAGCTGCTAATTATAATTTCTCGGCTGAGGAAAAGAGAATGAGTAAACTTGAGTAATATCGCTGCAGCAATTATAAATGAACCTGCTAGTAAAATTACTAAAGCAGATTGTGGGCATTCGAATAAATAATAAAAACCAGCCAAAACTGGGGTGACTATTGCAGAAATTACCGCCGAACCAATTATATTTTTTGCATAAGTTAAATGAAGGCTATTTGCTTTAATATGATCGGGAATTAGCTTATTGAATAGTGTATTCATATTGACTTTTTCCCGAAATTCGGCTTGTTTGTGAACAATTTAATGGCTTAAACTTAATTTTAGTATAGCCTGAAAGGTAATTATAGGGGAATAAGCGACGTTTGAAGCATCCTTAAATCAATTTCAATCATAGTTTAAATTTTTCTGCCTCTTGTTCGTGTTTGTGTAGATAGCTCATAAAAGGTGTCCCGCCAGTCCCGACAGCATTTGGATTATTAGCGATGTCCTGGCTTTGCTTTTGAATATAAAGTGCAGCATATTTAAGATGGGTTAACCTAAATCGAACCATTAAATCAATACAGTTATTATAAGACTCTCGTAATGCTGGTACCACTGAGTAGGTTTTAGCAATGAATGATCGTATCGATCCTTTCTCAACAAGATTATTTAAAAAAGCTCGATGTTCATAAGGCATGTAATCCTGCATTTCTTTAAGATAAATTGATAGCTCATCTGCTTGATGAGTGATCCCTAGTACAGCATCTAGAGCAGGAATAATAGAACTTTGTGCACCGGTTTCACCTCTAAAAAATTGTGGTTGGTTATCGAAACAATTTTCATAAATAACACCATTTGGTAACGCAGGATGGTTTTTCCAGCCATGAATATAAGGGCGTACCCGATGATAATAAACGTAAGGATCGCATTTTTCGGGCATTCGATCTAAAGTATCGCAAACGTCAAGCATAGATTGTTGGATTTCACTCAGACATTTTAATAATCTATCTGAGCTATTATTACTGGCTGCTTCTTGGGCAGGTATTAGTGCTTGCAAAGCTTTTGCAGCTTTTGCCTCAATATCAATATGGACTAGAACAAACCATTCTTCATCTACCCCTCCTAAGAAATTCTGCAAAAGAGCAATATTTCCTAATTGGACCGGGAGATCTTGATTTAGACGTTGCCAATTATGTAAAGCATAAGAGGCATAAGATAAAACAGGAGGACGTTGCAAAATTTTAGCTAGCTCTACCCAAGGCTCAGCTAGTATCGACGGAATATGGCTCGCTGGAATTTTATCGCCCCAAACATAAGCGTGACCTAAAAATGAAAGTATTAACATGGCTCGTTCATATTCTTCTGGGCTTTTTAATTTAGATATAGGAAATAAAGGCAAACTTTTAAGTTTTGATTTGAATTGATTACTGACTAAAAATTTTGGTAGCTGATCTGATAGATCTGTCCAAGCACTAAAAGCCTGCGGTAAATGTTTGAGTGGATCGCTTAAAGGGAGAAAGCCACGTGATAAATTCATGCTAACCTCTTTTTAAAATATTTAAAACTCATTATTGCTAATAAAGCAATGATCAACGGTACTAGCATGATCATTGAATTTATTGGATTTAGAAATACAGCTGAGCCCAATGAAATATTTTTTAGCGACAACTTTAAGGAACTTCCTAAGGTTGTTAGCACTATGATGGTTGGAATAATTCCTAAAAGCGTCGCTCCAATAAATTTAGTTAAAGAGATATTTAGTATGCTGCTGATTATAGTAATGGCCCATGAAGGGAAAATCGGGATCATCCTACAGATTAATAAATATAAAAAGGTATTTTCTTTAAGCATAATTTGCAGCTTTAACCATTTTTGACCTTTAAAATCAAGGCGCTGCAGAAATAGTTTTTTAGTAAAGGAAAATAACAGTAGCGAGCCTAAGACTATGCTTAAAACGACATATAATGTGCCCGGTAATGTGCCGAAAAGAAATCCTGCTGTAACTGCAAATAACACATTGCTAGGCAATGCGAAAGAGACTGCAATAATATTTAGTGAAATAAAACCAATAAGGGTTAACCAGTAATGTTGCTGCTTCCAGGTTTCTAAAAGCTGGCTGTTTTGCAATAAAAAGTCAAAGTTTAAATACTGAGAAATACTTAGATAGCATATTAATAATATGCATACTATAACAAAACTGAGTAAAATCCTTTTAGCTAGAGCAGACATTTTTTCATCGACTGAACACCTTCCTGGTTCATAAAATCTTAGAGACAAAGCTAAATGAAATCAATATTAATTATTTGCATGTCTAATAGTGGCATTAAAATCCCATCAAAGCAGCCAAGTTAATAGCTTGAAGCTGAGAGTCTCTGGGTTCTTCATCTAGGTTAGAAACTAGAAAAGCACTTTTGTTTATTAATGATGCTAACTTCTTATCTTCAGAATATTGCAGTAATAAAGGTAAAAATACCGATTTGCCTATTATTGCCCTTGTTTTTGTGGAGATTGGTCTGAGCGCCCAAATGTTTTGGTAACTCATGGCGATTGATTCATGAGTGTCTGGATTAATAAAATTGCCAATGTATAAAAAAATATGGCCACCAACATAACCTAAAGAAAGTAGAGGATGTCCTTGCTTAAGTAGATAAGATAATCTTTTTTTGCTGCTATTTGCTGACAGATCTACGATTCTTCCGGCATGAATTTGTTCAGCCGAATGCCTAGGTAGCCAGATGCCAAAAGGAGTAAAAAGGCTTTTTAATTCAGCTGAGCAATCATTATAAAAATAAATTCCTCCCCAACCATAGGGTCTACCAAGTAGTGCATTGATAACTTGCTTAAAATTGAAGCGGGTTGCTGTTATAGGCATTTTTACAGCATCTTGATTACTAATGAAAGAATAGGCAATAGTTGCTTGGTTATTGTTAATTTTAGGTATCAAGATGTTAAACCCATTAGCAGTCTTCTCCGCGGGGAAAACTGCACCAATATAACCAAAAAACTGAAACTGCTTATTTTTGTCTAAGATTGTCAAATCTGAACGGGTTATGGCGACTAAATTTTTTTCAGCAACTTTAATCCATTTCTGGATAAAGTTTTCAGAAATGAATGCAATTTTATTTGTTTGAACCCAACCGATAATATCTGGTGTGACCACTAATGACCAGGCATGATTTCGTGTTTGGCCTAGTATATAAAGTGGTGTTCCTGCCCAAGCATTAAACATTTGAAGGTTGTCAAATGGGTAGCCTTGACCGGCGGTTTGAGGATTGAAAAACAACACTTCATTGGTAGGCAAAAGCCTAATGTGTAAATTATCTAAAGTAATAGCTCTGTTTTTTTTCTGGTACTTACTTGAATTTAATTGTTCAAAATTAATATTTTGAGCGATGGATTTTATCCAATCATTTGTATAATGACGATAGTTTTCACCATACCCCTTGCCCCAAAAGCGCTGCAACAAACGCTGCTCAATGAGTTTAATACTATGGTTTTCAGTATTGAGGATTGCATTAATATAATGTGCATTCCAAGGAGAATATTTACCAAAATATTTTGCTTTGAATAAATTAAAGTGCTTTTGCTGAATTTTTAAGTCTAATAAATTCTTGCTTAAATCGCAGCCTGGCGGGGTAACCCACTTGTTAATATCTTGGCTGTAATGGTCAATTGGAAATAATGTGGTTATCGTGGGCTGAGAATTTTTAAGAAGAAAAATTAATAATGCTAGTGAAGCTAGTAAAAAAATTGTAAATAACTTTTTAGGAGAAGCATTCATAGAGGTTTTATATCAGGTTCTATCCACTGTTGTTTAGCTTGTTCACTTTGTAAGAGTGCTAAAGAATAATAATTGAAAGGTAAATTTTTATCGAGTAAATGAGGATTTTTATCGATAAACGCTTCAAAATCAGAATCTATTCCTTTCATGCTAGCAGCGACTAAATAAATCCACGCACGAGTTAATGTTTCATGATAGATATGCGCAGCTCCTAGACTCGTTGCATAGCGAATGATGCCTTGGGTAATAAGCGGGATAGCATCATCGATAGGGAATTTTGAAAGATAGAGCCATGCAATACGAATATGGCTTTTATGTCTAAAATATTCCTTGGGCAAGGTACACTGTTCAAATTGAAATAAAAATTCTTGATCGTGCATAACATGATACCTCTAAGGGCTTGTATTATGCCTAATTCAAACAATAATATCTATTTAATATTCTCTTAAGCTTAGCTTTTTATAATTCGCCAAGATCTAACTATACGGATAGTAGTCTAAAAAAAGAGCAGCATTATAACGAAGCTCTAGGAAAGAAGAAAAAAATTGTTTATGCTTGTTCCCCTTAACGCACTTTTAAGGATTTATTTATGGTTAATTTGTTAAATTATCAACGTTTATCCCTGGGTGTGTCTCAGCTTACCTCCGAGTGGAAAAAGCTGTTAACGAGAAAGTATTTTCTACAAGATTTATCTGCAGGGATGACAGTAGCATTTGTTTCAATCCCATTATCTTTAGCCATCGCGTTAGCTTCTAACGTTCCTCCAGCCACTGGCTTAATCACAGCAATTGTTGCTGGTATTGTTTGCGCTTTGTTTGGTGGAAGTGCGCTTTCAGTAAGTGGGCCTGCAGCTGCTATGTCCGTGCTTATCGCTGATATTGTTCAAAAATTTGGGTTAGAGGCACTCATTTTAATTGGTATGGTTGCCGGTGTTATGCAGCTAATAAGCGGGATATTAGGGTTAGGCCGACTAGGCCGCTACGTGCCCATGCCTGTTATCTCAGGGTTTACTGCTGGTATAGGTGTTATTATTTTGATTGGGCAGCTGCCACGCGCATTTGGCTTAATGCCTCCAGCAGAATCGCATGTAATCGATATATTTAACCATATAAAGGAATATATCCATGAAACAAATGGGATGTGTTTGTTTTTAGTTGTAACTACGGTAGCGATAATTAGAGTATTGCCAAAAATAACTTCCAAAATATCCCCCATTTTACCCGCGGTAGTTATTGCGAGCGCAATTGCTTATTTTGCTAACTTATCAGTACCGCTAATTGGGGATATTCCTCGCACTCTACCTGTTCCCAACATCCCACAAATAGGTAATATGACGGTCACTGATCTCTTGTTAAATGCTTTCACCATATATTTGCTAGCATCGTTGGAAACTTTGCTTTCATGTAATGCAATAGATAGGTTAACCAATGACAAGAAACATGACTCTGACCAAGAATTAATAGGCCAGGGTTTGGGGAATATAGCAGTTTCACTATTTGGTGGTATTCCTGTCACGGCTGTCATTGTTCGTTCAGCAACAAATGTGCGAGCAGGAGCTAAAACAAGGCGTGCCGCTATTATTAATGCACTAATCATTCTTGTAACTGTTTATTTTATAGCGCCAATCATTAGCCTTATTCCCATCGCTGTCTTAGCCGGTGTGCTGTTTTGTGTAGCGGCATCTATGATTAACTACCACGGCTTTAAAGATTTATGGCAAACATCACGAGCAGAAGGATTAATATACGCAGTAACTTTATTAACTATTATTTCGGTTGATTTACTGGCTGGTGTTAAGGCTGGTATTATTGCTGCATGCTGCATAATGATGTGGAAAGCTGCAAAAACTAATTTACACGTATCGGATACAAGTGAAGATAATATATTAAGATTTTCTGTTACCGGATCTTTAACTTTTTTATCTTCAGGGAGCATTGAAAAATTAGAAAGTAAGCTAGAAAATTTAACTAATGAGCAGATTGTATTGCTAGACATGTCTGGCCTGACAAATTTAGATAGTTCCGGCGCAGCAGCTATAGTCGACTTATTTAAATCATGCCAAGAAAGAGGCATTAAGTTCTATATTAAAGGTTTAGCGACTAGGTTTGAGCCGCTAATTAAAATGTGTAGTCTCGACATAGAGAATTGTTTTGTCACTTCTGAACATGAATTAAGGAAAATTGATGCGTCGACTGCTCCTGCTTCTTCTCGTGGCAGATTAGTGCACGGTGTTTATCGCTTTTATACTGAGAGAGAAGAAAATGATAAGCGGTTATTTGAACAAATAAAGAAGACACAAAATCCTCATACCTTATTTATTACCTGTGCAGATAGCCGTATGGTGCCAACATTAATTACCTCTTCTGATCCAGGAGAACTCTTTACTGTAAGAAATGTTGGTAATGCAGTGCCTCCTTACAACCCTAATTGGATTTGTAGTGAAGCAGCGGCAATTGAATTTTCGTTAGCTAGTTTTGATATTACTGACTTGGTAATTTGTGGCCATGCTAATTGTGGAGCAATAAAAGCTTGCATGCAATTCGACAATTTAAACTTGGCTCCCCAGCTTAAAAGTTGGGTTCAAAGCATTAAATCTCAACTTTCAATTGATAGACGTCTCTCGCAAGACCATTTAGCTCAAGTGAATGTTTTGAATCAAGT
>CAZXFO010000038.1:0-2503 GCA_964639745.1 uncultured Coxiellaceae bacterium
ACAGTAGGCTGCATTTATTTTAAGGCTGATTATTATGGCAAACATATCCAACTTAGAATCTTCCCTCAAGCAAATCAATGAATTAATTGAAAAAATGGAGAAAAGCGACCTCACCCTCGAGCAATCGCTCAGCCATTTTGAAAAAGGGATTACCCTCATTAAAGACTGCCAAAAAATCCTGCAAGAAGCAGAGCATAAAGTGCAAATTTTGATCCAAAGTAGCAATAATACTGAAGAGCTTAAACCTTATAGCGCCGGCAATGATGATGAATAACCCCAGTTCCTTTTCGGAGTGGGTTAATAAGATTAATAATCAGTTTCAGCGTGGCTTAGATCATTACTTAAAAGCAGCAAAGCATCCCGCCCCGAACTTACAAGAAGCTATGCATTATGCCGTTTGCACAAATGGCAAAAGAATTCGGCCACTGTTAGTTTATGCAGTGGGTCAAATTTTTGAAGCCCCAGTAGAAAACTTGGAAGCGGGTGCTTTAGCCATCGAACTTATTCATAGTTATTCGCTCATCCACGATGACTTACCCGCCATGGACAACTCTGAATGGCGACGCGGCAAACCTTCGTGCTTTAAAGCATTCGGCGAGGACATTGCTATTTTAGCGGGTGACGCTCTCCAAACCCTGGCGTTTGAAATTATCGCTAATCATCCTGCTTCCTTAACAGCTGAGCAAAGAATCTCTATGGTTCAGATTTTAAGCCAGGCTAGTGGAGCTTGGGGTATGGCTGGCGGCCAAGCTCTCGATATTCTAAACACTACTGCTCTTACTGAAAAAGATTTATTACAACTTTACGCGCTTAAAACTGGCGCTTTATTGCAAGCCAGCATTCGCTTAGGCTTAATTGCCGCTAACGCGGGCCTTAAAGAAAGTACCGTGCTTGAGCAATACGGTAAAAGCATCAGCCTGGCCTTTCAGATACAAGATGATTTACTCGACATTGAGGGCCAAAAAGACAAAATTGGCAAGCCGACTGGTCTTGATGCAGAATTAGCAAAAACTACCTATCCCGCCTTAATGGGAATCGAGCAAGCCAAACAAAAAGTGCGACTTCTTTTTGCTGAAGCATACTCAGCATTGGAATTTTTAGGCCCCCAAGCAGCAATGCTTAAACAATTAACCGACTATGTTGGCAAAAGAGAAAAATAACCGGCTGCTTTACGTTCAAAAAGTGGCGGTTTTATTCTAGATTCGATAAACTTCATTCTTGCTGAACAACTCAGAGATCATTTGCATGGATTGTCCTTTTTGTAATGTAACTGATACAAAAGTTATTGATTCACGCTTAATTCGCGAAGGTAACCAAATTCGCCGCAGACGGGAATGTTTATCCTGCCAAGAACGATTTACGACCTATGAGCGAATTGAATGGACATTGCCACGTGTGATTAAACGTGATGGACGTCATGATGCCTTTGATGAAGGCAAATTACGTGCTGGTGTGCTGAGAGCTTTAGAAAAACGACCAATAAGCTTACAGCAAATTGATGCAGCTCTCGCCCGCATCATTCGTAAAGCACAAGCTTACGGCGAACGTGAAGTATCAACTGCGCAAATTGGTGAATGGGTGATGGAAGAATTACAGCACCTTGATCAAGTTGCTTATGTGCGTTTTGCCTCGGTTTACCGCAGCTTCCAGGATATTAATGAATTCAAAGAAGAAGTTAAGCGGTTAAAAGAAGGCAAATAACTAATAAATACAGGCTCGCTATGAATCCCAGTTCTAAAAATCGAATTTCTCGCCATAATGCACGACAATGTGCACTACAGGCGATTTATCAATGGCAGCTTTCTGCTAACCCTATCAAGGAAATCCAAGCACAATTCACCCAATACCACGGCACAAAAAACGTCGATTTAGATTATTTTAGCGAAGTCATTTTGGGGGTGGAAAAACACCAACAAGAACTCGATAGCGCTATAGAGCCTTTTATTGAAAGACCGATAGAGGATATCGATCCTATTGAGTTAGCTATCTTGCGTATTGCTACTTTCGAGCTTTCACATCGCTTAGACGTGCCTTATCGTGTCGTTATTAATGAAGCACTCGAACTGGTTAAAAGATTTGGTTCTGCTGAAGGCTTCAAATTTATCAATAGCATTTTAGATCGCGCAGCAAAAGTGATACGAAAAGATGAGATGAAAAATGGCTAATTTAAAAAAATATAAAAAAGATATTCCACCTCTTCCCAAAAGCATATGGCACAATCCACTGCATTTTATTGCCTTTGGCTTTGGCGCTGGCATCATGCCTTTCGCTCCTGGAACTTTCGGCACATTAATCGCCATTCCTATTTATTTATTTTTACAGCCGTTACATCTTTACGCTTATATTGGTGTCGTTATTGCCATAACCATTGCCTCGATTATCTTATCGGAAAAAGTTTCGAGAGAAATTCATGTGCACGATCACCCTGGCATGTGCATCGATGAAATAGTCGGCTTTTTGATTACCATGATTAATGCACCTGAGGGCTGGGGATGGGTTGCTT
>CAZXFO010000039.1:0-12258 GCA_964639745.1 uncultured Coxiellaceae bacterium
TCCAGGATTTACTTTATCTTGGCCCGCATACTTAGGAGCAGTTCCGTGTGTTGCCTCAAATAAAGCTACTGTATCGCTTAAATTAGCGCCAGGGGCTATACCTATGCCACCCACTTGGGCGGCTAAAGCATCAGAAATATAGTCTCCATTTAAATTAGTGGTTGCCACTACGCTATATTCTTCAGGACGTAATAATATTTGCTGCAAAAATGCATCAGCAATAACATCTTTAATGATAATATCTTTGCCTGTTTCCGGATTTTTTAATTTATGCCAGGGACCATTATCTACTAGCACAGCTCCAAATTCCTTGCGAGCAACTTCATAACCCCAATCTCTAAAAGCACCTTCAGTATATTTCATGATATTGCCTTTATGAACCAACGTTACCGAAGGCAGATTTTGAGAAATGGCATATTGAATAGCTCGACGCACCAAACGGGTGCTACCTTCTTTAGAAATAGGCTTTATCCCAATACCACAATGCTCAGGGAAACGTATTTTTTTAATTTGCAATTCGTCTTGTAAAAATTTGATAACTTTCTTTGCATCGACACTATCTGCAGCCCATTCTACACCTGCATAAATGTCTTCAGAATTTTCTCTGAATATGACCATATTTGTTAGCCAAGGCTCCCTTACTGGACTTGGTACTCCCTTAAAGTAACGTACTGGGCGCAAGCAAACATAAAGATCAAGCTCTTGTCTTAATGCAACATTTAAAGAGCGTATTCCTCCGCTAACTGGGGTAGTGAGCGGGCCTTTAATGCTAACAATAAACTCCTTTAGAACATCAAGCGTTTCTTGAGGCAACCAAGTATCATGACCATATAGCTTATTAGCCTTTTCACCTGCGTAGACTTCCATCCATCTTATCTGCCTCTTGGCGCCATAAGCTCTGTGGATAGCTGCATCAACTACTTTTTTCATGACTGGGGTGATATCTATACCAGTTCCATCACCCTCAATGTAAGGAATTATAGGTTGATCAGGTACATTCAATGATAGATCTTTATTGACAGTGATTTTCTCACCTTGAGCGGGGACTTGAATTAATTTATAAGACATTAAAAATATACTCCTTTATATTTTTATGCTTCACAAAACCCTTGCTGCACCGCTTTTCATTTCCATACCAGCAAAAGCGGAGAGAAGGATTCAAACACTACTACTTTCGATCAGAATTTTTGCCTTTTTCATTAGGCTTTGTTTATACAATTCGTACTCCAACAAGCCTTCACTATTTTGGACCTGCTCTGCAAATAACTTATATTGCTTTTGGTCTTTAACTGCGCCATCACGTACAGCACTTAAAGCTACAACTGCGTAACTATTAGGGAGCTGTACAGTTCCATAACTATTCTTGGCGTTTTGCGGATAAGTTAATTGAAAAGCTTTTTCTAAAATAGCAGAATCAACTTTATCAGAATAACGGCCAATAAAGCCTAAGTTAACCCAAGCAAGCTTATATTCAGCAGCCAGCTGCGATTCGGAGGCACCATTAATTAACTTGTTATGTATTTCTTCTGCAAGTTGAGCTAATTGTGATTTGGAACGTTCTAGCTCTAAACGGTCTTGAATTTGCTTAGCAACTGATTTTTCAGGCAATAAAGCCGGCGGTAGATGCGATTTAACTCGAATAACTACTGCAGTTTCTGGAGTAACCTGTATTACATCGCTATTATTCTGCAAGGCAAGCACATCATTACCGAATGCTGTATCTCTTACTTTTTTATTTGATGATATATCATTTCCGCCTTTGTCTTGGGTAAAAAGCGCAGTAGTTTTAATAGGTAAATTTAGAGCTTTTGCAGCTGCCTCCAATGAATCGGGATGCTGATAAGTTAATTCTGACAGCTGATCCCGTAACGAAGCCATTTTTTCTTCGGCTTGTTGTCTTACTAAAGTTTCCTCAACTTTATTCTTAACTTTTTCAAAGGGCTCAACCTGAGTTTCTTTTTGATCAAGCAGCTTTAAAATTATGAATCCTTGATCAGCTTGAATCACTTCTGAAATTGGTGTTGCTTTAGTTAGACTTAAAACAGGCTTTTGTAACGCAGCTTGTAATTGATCCATTCCAACCCAGCCTTGGAGCTCCCCTTGCAGTGTGGAATTTGAAAACTGGCGTGCATATTTATCAAAGTCTTCGCCTTGACGTATTTTTTGCAATATATCTTTGGCTTTTGTTTCTGCAGCTATAACATTCTCTTTAGTAGCGTCGCTTTCAAGCGGAATAACAATTGCTGCTAGCTTCCATTGAGCTGGCTGAGTATAGCCATTAATATTTTCATTATAAAAGCTCTTTAGCTCATCTGAATTAGGATGAATGCCGCTCATGACGTCTTTTAAAGACAGTTCAACATAATCAACGCTAACCTGCTCAGGGGTTTTAAACTCATCCTGATGCTGTTGATAATAACCAGAAATTTGCTCTCCCGATATTGGTGCAAGGCTCTTGCCTTGTAATGCTGCAGAAGTAATATTGAGATAGCGTATGTCTCTCTCTTGGTTCACTAAAGAAACGGTATAATTAACCTCGTTAGGTAAGGCTACTGAAGTCAACATAATACCTAGTTTAGGCTGAGCGACGAGCAAAGTAGTTTTAATTAGATCAATTAAATCGTTTGCAGTATACATAGATGAAGACATTATTTCTTGAAATTTAGTCAAAGAAAATTGTCCGTTATCTTGAAATTCAGGAATGCTCTCTAAATAGCCATCTACTTGAGCTGTAGAAATATGAAAGCTTTCCTTATGAGAAGCTTGCTTTAAAACTTCCGTTGTAATTAATTCATTAAGAACTTTTTCTTTGAGGCCGGCTTCTTGCTTATTTGTTAAAGGAGTGCTTGATCCGGCTTGAGCCTGCAATTGCCTGCGAGCTTGCTCATATGACATAGTGAAACGTTCTTTAGTAATGCCTACACCATTCACCTTAGCAACAATTGTGCTAGCGCTGCTTCCCGTAAAATAGGCATTTATTCCCCATAAGGCAAACATGAGGATCAGAATTGAAACTATTGTGCCTGCTAACCAACCTTGCGTTCGGTCGCGTATTGTTTGCAGCATACTGCTATCCTAAAAACTTCCACCAAAATTGGCGGAGTGGACGGGACTCGAACCCGCGACCCCCGACGTGACAGGCCGGTATTCTAACCAACTGAACTACCACTCCTTACTTATTCTATAACTCGCTAATTGCTGACTTATAGAACCTGAACTCACGCTTACTTTCATATGGGTGCTGAGGGATTTGAACCCCCGACCACCGCCGTGTAAAGGCGATGCTCTACCGCTGAGCTAAGCACCCCTATTTTTATGCTCTGTCTTTCTCTTCCTTAACCACTTCTTTAAGAGCTTTACCAGCCTTAAAGCCAACAACTTTTGCCGCTTTATTAGTTATTTTTTAGCCGGTTTGTGGATTACGGCCTTCACGAGATGCGAGTTGCTTAATGGTAAAAGTACCAAAATTCACGAGAACAACTGGATCGCCTTTCTTCAAGGAGATAGCAATGCCATCGAGGATAGCTTCAAGAGCTTTTGTTGCTGCTGTTTTTGTTAATTCAGCTTTTTCGGCAATAAGCTCGATTAGTTCAAATTTGTTCATTATGTCCCCTTTCTTGTTTTATCTAGTTTAACGAAATCCTTGTAAAGCCCTTCATGCAAGCTCCCAGCCTGCCTATCGAGCAGAACATATTAATTTAGAGTGTGATTTATACCAATTGGATGAAAGAAGTGTCAAGCAAGTTATATGGTTTTAACAAACTTCTTTTTGGCAGAAAAGATAAGAAAGATATAATAAAACTGCCGTTAGAGCTGAATTCAAGGCCCTAACGGCAAATCTGGCTATTTAATGAGCTTGTATATGGCCACCTTTGCGGGGTTTAATTTTTAGCTTATTAGCTAAAATAGCTTTAGGCTTTTTATGAGATGAAAGCACTTTAGCCTTAGCTTTTTTAGGCTTTCTTTTTGAAAAGTGCTCTGAATAGCCTTTTAAAGCATAAGTTAATACCTCATCAATCCATCTTACAGGCTTGATGTTTAAATCCTGTTTAATATTCTCAGGGATTTCTCGCAAATCTTTAACATTTTCAACTGGAATAATTATGTTTTTAACATTTCCACGGTGGGCAGCCAAAAGTTTCTCTTTAATGCCACCGACTGGCAAAACTTCACCACGAAGAGTAATTTCACCCGTCATAGCAAAATCGGCACGAACCGGAAGTTGAATAAGTACTGATGCTAAAGCTGTGCACATACTAATCCCTGCGCTAGGACCGTCTTTTGGTGTAGCGCCTTCAGGAACATGGATATGGATATCATTCTTCTCAAAGAAGCCCTTAGGTATACCTAGCAGAGGAGCTCTTTCACGAATTACCGTTAATGCAGCTTGTATAGACTCTTGCATCACAGAACCTAACTGGCCGGTATAGATTAGCTTACCCTTACCAGGAATAGTTACTGCCTCAATACTTAATATCTCGCCGCCAACTTCAGTCCAAGCTAAACCCTTTACCTGACCAATCTCGTCTTTCTGGTCAGTGATGTCATAGCGATAACGACGAGCACCTAGATAGTGCTCTAAATCATCAATATCAACAGTGTTCTTACCTGCGTTGATTCGAGATTTCATTAATATTTCTTTCACAACCTTCCTACAAACTTTTGAGATCTCTCTTTCTAGGTTACGTACACCAGCTTCACGAGTGTAGTAACGAACTATGTATTGAACAGTACGAGCTGGCAATTTAAGTTCGGAGTCTTTAAGCCCAGCAGCTTCTAATTGTTTTGGAATGAGGTGCTTTAAAGCGATATTAATCTTCTCATCTTCCGTATAGCCAGGGATTCGAATAATTTCTAAACGGTCACGTAACGCAGGAGGAATATCTAAAGTATTTGCTGTAGCAACAAACATAATTTCGGATAGATCATAATCTACTTCTAAGTAATGATCATTAAAAGTGTGGTTCTGCTCAGGATCCAAGACTTCAAGTAAGGCAGCTGCAGGATCGCCCCTAAAATCCATAGCCATTTTATCTATTTCGTCTAATAAAAAGAATGGATTATTAACGTCAGTCTTAGCAAGCTTCTGAATAATTTTACCTGGCATAGCACCAATATAAGTACGCCGGTGGCCGCGAATTTCAGCTTCATCGCGAACGCCCCCTAAAGACATACGAATAAATTTTCTATTGGTAGCGTTAGCTATAGAACGACCTAAAGAAGTTTTGCCAACGCCTGGCGGACCAACCAAACACAAAATGGGGCCTTTTATTGTTTTTTTACGTTTCTGAACAGCCAAATATTCAAGAATGCGTTCCTTAACTTCTTTCAAACCATAATGTTCATTTTCTAAAATTTCTTCTGCATCAGAAAGGTTAATCTTTAAGCGGGCGCGCTTACCCCAAGGCAGTGAAACCATCCAATCCAAATAGTTTCTAGAAACAGTAGCCTCTGCAGACATCGGTGGCATCATTTTTAGCTTATTAATTTCTGCATCGCATTTTTCTCTAGCTTCTTTGGTCATTCCAGATTTTTCTACGCGCTTTATAATATTATCAAGCTCATTAGAAGAGTTTTCTAATTCACCCAGCTCTTTCTGAATAGCCTTCATTTGCTCATTGAGGTAATATTCGCGCTGAGTTTTTTCCATCTGTCTTTTTACACGGCCACGAATTTTTTTCTCAACTTGCAATAAATCAATTTCGCTTTCTAGAAATGCCATTAATTTTTCTAGGCGCTTGGTAACATTAGTGAGCTCAAGTAAAGTTTGCTTATCCTCAAGTTTTATACTGACATGTGCAGTAATGATATCGCTTAATCGGCTCGCATCTTCAATAGCCAGCACTGATGCTGCAATTTCACCAGGAATTTTCCGATTTAATTTTACGTATTGATCAAATTGGGATTTTACAGAACGCACTAAGATTTCATTTTCACGTCCTTGAGCAGCGCTTTCATCTAAATATTCAACGTCAGCTAAAAAATATGCATCAGAATCTAAAAAACGCACTATCTTGCCACGTCTTACACCTTCTACTAATACTTTGACTGTGCCGTCGGGTAGCTTAAGTAACTGTAGAACTGTAGCTATCGTTCCAATTTCATGAATAGTGTCAGAAGTAGGTTGGTCTTCAGTCGCATTTTTTTGAGTAGCTAAGAGAACTTGTTTATCTGCAGCCATAGCAACATCTAAGGCTTTAATAGAACGGTCACGGCCGACAAAAAGTGGAACCATCATATATGGGAAAACGACGACATCGCGTAATGGAAGTACAGGAATACCCGCCGCTACTTTTTCAGGCTGCGTTATAGCCATAATGCCCCCTTGTTTGTTATCCATTTCAAATAAACGTTGCGCTTTTATTCAGATGATGCAACCGCAGCCTGTTTTTCTTGTTGCTGGTAAATAAAAACAGGTTTTGATTCGCCTGATACTGTCCCCTCTTCAATAATGACTTTTTCAACTTCATTACTAATTGAAGGCAATTCGTACATAGTATCCAGCAAGGTTTTTTCCATGATTGAGCGCAGACCACGTGCTCCTGTTTTCTTCTTCAAACAAGATTCAGCGATAGCCTTTAAAGCTCCTTCACGAAATTCAAGCGTAACGCCTTCCATATCAAAGAGCTTGCCGTATTGTTTCACTAATGCATTCTTCGGCTCTACTAAGATATTAACGAGGGCTTTTTGATCAAGTTCTTCCAAAGAAGCAATAACTGGCATACGACCCACCAATTCTGGTATCAAACCATATTTGATAAGATCGCCAGGTTCGGCTTCACGATAGAGTTGATCTAACGTTTTGGAATCTTCTTTACTGCGTACTTCAGCTGCAAATCCTATGCCGCTTTTTTCTGTACGATTTCGAATAATTTTTTCCATTCCCGCAAAAGCTCCACCACATATAAATAAAATGTTACGGGTGTCAACTTGAACAAATTCTTGTTGGGGATGTTTGCGCCCACCATGCGGGGGCACAGAAGCTACTGTACCTTCAATCAATTTTAATAATGCTTGCTGGACGCCCTCTCCAGATACATCGCGTGTAATGGAAGGGTTTTCAGATTTGCGCGAAATTTTATCTATTTCATCAATATATACAATACCGGTCTGTGCTTTAGCTACATCATAATCACATTTTTGTAGCAGCTTCTGAATAACACTTTCTACATCCTCACCAACATAACCTGCTTCAGTTAAGGTAGTAGCATCGGCAATAGCGAACGGCACGTTTAAAACACGAGCCAAGGTTTCAGCTAATAAAGTCTTACCGCTACCTGTAGGCCCTATCAATAAGATATTGCTTTTGCCTAACTCGATATCGTGATCTTTTTGATTGCTACGTAATCGTTTGTAATGATTATAAACAGCTACAGATAAAATTCTTTTTGCATAATTTTGCCCAATGACATATTCATCTAAAGCTTTGAATATTTCTGCAGGAGTAGGTAGTGAAGACTGGCCATTGGCCGCAACTGTTCGCTGTTCTTCTTGGCCCTCAAGTAAAATTTCATTACATAGAGCAATACACTCATCACAAACATATACAGAAGGACCTGCAATGAGTTTCTTTACTTCGTGTTGGCTTTTGCCACAAAACGAACAGTGATACATTTTAGTCCTTCCCTCGTTACCTCTACGGTTAGGTCCCATAATTCACCTCGTTATCATTAGTAAAGAATATGGTGCTCATTTCGCTAATTTCAAGTCGTTAAATTTAAGCTTCAACTGAGCTTTTATTTGGACTACCTTTTCTATGCTCCATAATTTGATCAATAATACGATATTCCCTTGCTTTATCAGCCGTCATAAAATTGTCTCTGTCAGTATCCTTAGCAATTACATCCACTGACTGGCCAGTATGCTTGGCTAAAATTTGATTTAAACGATTGCGAATTTTTAGAGTCTCTTCAGCATGTATAGCTATATCGCTAGCTTGGCCTTGAACACCGCCAAGAGGCTGATGAATCATGACTCGCGAATTAGGAAGGCAATAACGCTTACCTTCAGCACCTGCAGCTAGTAGAACAGCACCCATGCTGGCTGCTTGCCCAATGCACATAGTGCTAACTGCCGGCTTAATGAATTGCATTGTATCATAGATAGCTAGGCCGGAAGTCACTACTCCACCTGGTGAGTTAATGTACATATAAATGTCTTTATCTGGGTTTTCTGATTCTAAAAACAACAATTGAGCAACAACCAGATTGGCCACATAATCATCAATTGGCCCACCAATGAAAATTACTCTATCTTTTAAAAGACGTGAAAAAATGTCGTAAGCGCGCTCACCACGAGCAGATTGCTCAACGACCATTGGCACTAAATTTGCTTGTGTTACTGAAGTGTTATATCCCATTGAAGTCATTATATCACGCTCCTTGTTAAGTAACAGTGGTATCTTCGTTCTGTTTAATCAAATTATCGTAAGTCACTTGCTTCTCAACTAATGTAACATTAGCGAGTAACTTTTCTACAACTTGATCTTCCATAATGAAAGTTTCAATTTCTTTCATACTGCGTTTATCAGCTTTAATGCGACGCACATATTCATCAGAATCAGTATAAACGCTAGCAATTTCTGCTATGTGCTCATTGATTTTCTCAGGTGATGCTTCAATTTTATTTTTTGAAGCATATTCATTTACAAGCAGTCCTAATTGAATTCTTTTCTTAGCTACAGCCAAGAAATACTCTTCATCTTCTTTGCTATGGTGATGACCATGCTGTCCGCCCATCTGGCAATTTTGATCATGAAGATGTTTTGCTTCTCTTTCAACTAAGGAACTTGGTATCTCTATTGGATTTTGCTCTAACAATTTCTCAAAAACTTTTTCACGCAATGAACCTTTTACGGTACGCTTAAGATTGAGCTCTAATTGCTTCTGAATCTCTGAACGTAGTTCATTTACATCACCGCTCTCGATACCTAATTTTTTTACCAAAGCTTGGTCCATTTCAGGCATTTCTGGCTCAAAAATTTCACTGACTTCTATTTTAAACAGTAGCGTCTTTCCTGACATTCCTTGCAAGAAGGAGTCTTCTGGTAATGTATGGCTAAAATCAATCTCATCACCCGCTTTAGATCCTTTGAGCTTTTCCAACATATTCCAGCCAAAAATAGAGGCTTGATCTTTTAATACAAAGTCGAGAGGCATCTTTTCTTGAGTTAGAGCTGTGCCATCTTCCAAGAACATTTGGATTTTGCCATTAATCTTATCATTCTCTTTTGCGGCACGATCGACCTTAATCCAGTTTAAATGCTGCTCACGTAAGCGATTGACAGTTTGATCTATATCTTGTTCAGTAATATTTGCTGTTAATTTTTCTAATTTTTCTACTGCAAAATTTACTGTGCCAATTTCGGGAAGAACATCAAAAGTAGCCGTATATTCTAAAGAATTATCAGCAGAGGCTATAGCCTTGGTTTCAACTTTAGGAGTATTAATAGGGAAAAGCCTTTCTTGCTGAATAGCCTCATGTAAAGTTTCTTGAATCAGTGAATTAATGGCTTCACTTCGTACAGCTTGGCCAAAACGTTGCTTAACAAGGGCTAATGGCACTTTACCTGGACGAAAACCTTTTATGTCTGCATTTTTTGCAAAAATAGCAAGCTGAGCATCAAACGCTTGTTCAACTCGCTGAGAGGGAACAACAATAGTTAAACGTCTTTGTACTTTTGTTAAGTTTTCGACTGCAACTTGCATATAAACGCCTCATTGTATTGGTAAATATTGCGAAAGGAGAGACTCGAACTCTCACGGGTATTGCCCACTGGAACCTAAATCCAGCGCGTCTACCAGTTCCGCCACTTTCGCGTAAGAGGGGGAATACTACAATAAAACACTCCGGCTTGCGAGATGCTTTTTGAGCAGAAAGTTTCTAACCACTGGCTTCCTAGAGCTCTTTTGTCCGCCAGACTCCTCGTGGTTATTTTTGACCAAGTTTTTTACGGATAAAATTACCAGTTCCCTTGGTGACATGGCTCCCATAAGCATTGATTAATATCCCGATGGTAGCCCCAAACAAAGCAAACATGGTGAAATAAATCAGTAAAGTACAGGCTAGGAATACGTCTTTTTCTCCTGCCAAATTGGCAATGTAGGTCCAAAAATGAACAACAAAAGGGACAAATAGATAACCAGCAAACATCATTGTAAAAGCGATAGATAACAATAAAACTACTAATCTCTTTTCTTTACTGTCCATAGCTAATCACCTTATATGTAGAGTCCGATAAATTTTAACCATATTTTCAATTTTTTCCAATAGTTAAAACCGCTTACCGAAAATTTTATTAGGCATATGCTAATATAATGAAGATGTTTTTCCTTTTTACACCTAATAAATCACTTGGAGGCACACCATGAATAAGGGATTAGTGGCTTTTTTGACTCTATTGATGACGTTCAATTTAACAAGCTGCTCTAGCAACAGCCAAAAAGACAATATAACTCTAGGCACCGTTGCAGGCGCAGTAGTGGGTGGTGGCGCAGGATCTTTAATAGGACAAGGTGTTGGCAAAGCCGTTGCTGTAGGTGTCGGTATCGTTGGTGGCGCACTTATCGGTGGCTATATTGGCGATCATATGGATAGCTCTGATAATGCTCGAATGAATACAGCGATGAATAACACTACTTATAAGTCAACTAGCTGGACCAACAAGAAAACTGGTTATTCTTATTCAACCCGCCCCACCAGTGAAACTCGATCCATGTATGGTTATAAAACCTGCCGTCAATTTGAAACTACCGCCAATATTGATGGCAAAGCACAAACCGTCACAGGCACAGCCTGTCGCCAACCTGATGGTACCTGGGCTACGATAAAAGGCGCTTAATATTAAACCATCATAAAAGCGCCTTATTAGGCGCTTTTTATTTACTCTAATGATTTAGCTTAGCTCTGGTAAATTACTATTAGGTAAAGATTATGAAGAATAAAAATGTAGCACAGTTGTTTGTGTTAATCATGATGCCTACACTCTCTTCACTTTCTTTTGCCGAATACTATTCAAGCTACAGCTCTACTACTAATGGATCCTGTTTTGATTGCCAATTCTTACCCTCAAACCAAAGCCATCATTCAGCCCTAAAAGCTACCCACAAAAAAGTAGCTAAGCGCCGCCATTCAGCAGAACTTGAAGTTTATTATCCCGTTGTCCAAGCCATTCCCGCTTGCGAATGCAAGGATCTTTGGACCAATCGTTCTTGCGATTGTTGCCAAAATCATTCTCTAGTGCACTCAGAATATGGTGATTATGCTGTCTTTTCATCAAGACCAAACAACGGCTACGAAAAAGCTCATTTAATGAGAAATTCTTATAATGATGATATGACGACAATGGATGATCGTTTTTCAGATATGGAGATCAATTAATGACGAAAACACTCATGTTATGGATGATGATAACAACGCTAATTCTTATTTCACTATCGGGAATAAGTTTAGCTCAAAACCAGATATATCCAGTAGCACCTCAAAATGATATCAGTTTAGTTAAAGTAGAATCAAAACGCCCCAACCTTCATTACGCTAAACGTATTCATCACCATTTTCACAAACACCGCTCTCGTATTGCTCAAATTTCTCATCACCATAAGCCAAAAAAATTAACTGGTCTTTTCATTTATTATGCCTTACCCGCAACAGCATGCTGTGGGGAAACATGGGGTCTAGAAAAAATAAATGAATATAGGAGCTGGGATAAATGGAGAAACAGTCCCACGGTTGCATTCCGAACACCAAGCGATGAAATTCTACATAGTGCCACCAACGATGATAGTTTCAGATGGTCTAATTTAGAGAGAAATCAATCAATTAATGAAGTTATTGAAGATCCCATGTACTACTAATTGCTTGACAAAATAGCCCGCAATTAGTATATATTATGCTCATTTTCCAATAAGCAGTTTAATCATGACCAAGAGAACCAAAACTAAGATGGATCCAATGTTCGTGCAGCAAAACCAAGGCTTGAATATTGATCAACTAGCATTGGGCTCACCTTCGAATTATGAGCCACCTCCTAATACTGACGAAGTGGCATTTGATAACCAAGAGCATGAAACTGCTTTAGAATCTGACATGAGCAATAAGCTAAGACCTGAGCTCAAACAAACCTCCTTTAATTTTGTAGAAGCAATTTCGATAATTGATACTGCAATTAAGGTCAATAAGGCTTTGGATGGCGACAGCACAGAAACTGTAGAAGGCCAAGTATTCTTTAACTCAAATCAATCCGCATCTACCCAACTA
>CAZXFO010000040.1:0-4703 GCA_964639745.1 uncultured Coxiellaceae bacterium
TACCAAAATAAATTACAAATGCTAACGCTACTAATACAGTTGTAAATACATAGCGTAAGTAAGCACCCACTAATTGCCCCATTGACACCAGGTCTTCAAAATTTAAAACGGCGGGGTTAAGACTTTGCAACAAATTTTTTAACCCAGCAATGCTAGAGCTTCTGGCAAAAAAACCAATAACATTTAATTCCCAAATTTTGAGTGAAAGATAGCCGGTAATGATTTGGATTTTAAATACATACCAAATCAATCCTAAAATTACGAATATGGCGACTATTGCCCAAATGATGGCCGTTGAGCCTTGATCGGGCCCTGCTCCTCCGCCGCCTTGGGGTGCTGCTGGTGGCATACATAACCCTCTTTACATCTTATTAATTATATACGTTGCAGCCAAAAAGAATACTTCAATTTATTAGTGGGTTAGCAAATGAGTATTGCTTTGGAAATATTGAATTATAGGCATAATCCCTATAACTCTAATTAGTCAGTTATACAAAGGGCCTGCTAAGGCCCTTTGCTGCAAGACAATTAATCAGAAGCTTTTTGTTTTTCGCGAATTTCTTCAAGAGCTTTACAATCTATACATAATGTTGCCGTGGGCCTTGCCTCTAGCCGACGCAACCCAATCTCAACTCCACATACCTCACAAAAGCCATATTCTTTGATATTAATTAACTCTAAAGCTTCTTCAACTTTTTTTAAGAGCTTACGTTCGCGGTCACGGGCACGAAGCTCTAGACGAAAATCCTCTTCTTGTGTAGCTCGATCATTAGGATCAGGATAGTTAATTGCTTCTTCTTTCATGTGGGTGACAGTACGATCAACCCCTCTCATAATTTGATCGCGCATTGCCGTTAAGATTTTCCTAAAATGCGGCAACATCGTTGAGCCCATGTATTCTTCACCTTTCTTAATCTTGTAAGGATCAATCCCTAAAGTTTCTAAACTAGGTTCTAAAATATCTTTTTCACGGATCTCTTTAGTTGCCATTAAGCATTCTCCTTTCGATTAAACTAATTGTAGTCCATTTCTCGCATCTATACCAAAAAGATAAGGACGGCACAATCTAAAATTCATTTATAGACGCTTTCCGCAGGTAACACGTTCCTTTCCTGCCAAGTCATAATAAGTATTAACCTGAGTATAGCCGCTTTTAGTAAAAAAAATTTGAATATTTTCAGCTTGAGCGAAACCGTGCTCTAGCCACAACCACCCACCTGGCCCTAAATAAGATTTTGCCGAATGGATTATGTGAAAAATATCTTCCAACCCATTGTTATCAGCTATTAATGCGCTCAGCGGTTCAAATGCTAATTCTACAGCTAAATCTTGCCACTCTTCTTTAGCAATATACGGAGGATTACTCACAATAACATCAAATAGTAGATTATTTGGCAAAGCGCTACACCAATCTCCTTGAAAAAATTTGACGTTTTTTAATTTAAGCGCAGCAGCATTTTTTTTAGCCACTTGTAAAGCGGCAGCTGATTGATCAGTTGCTATGATTTCCCATTGTGGTTTTTCTTGAGCAATTGCTAGCGCTATAGCGCCTGAACCAGTACCTAAATCGGCAATCCGACAATAATTATTTTCAGAAAACTGCTTTAAAATTAGCTCAACTAACAATTCTGTCTCTGGCCGCGGAATTAATGTATCAGGGGTAACTGCCAACTTTAACGACCAGAACTCTTTACTCCCGATCAAATAGGCAATAGGCTCACCCTGTTTACGACGAGCGATTAATTGTTGGTATTGTTCAATTTCATTAGAGGTTAAGGCTCTCTCATTGTGCGAGATTATATATGCGCGCGAACAATTAAGGACAAAAGATAAAAGGATTTCAGCATCTAGTTTTGCCGTTTCACTTGAAGATAAAGACTGGATAGAAACGCGCAGAGCTTCACTAAGAATCATGACTCTAATGTTGCCAATAAATCTGCCTGATGCTCTTGGATTAAAACATCTACCAAAGGATCGACATCTCCCTCCAAAATAGTTAGCAATTTATATAGTGTCAAATTTATACGGTGGTCAGTTATTCGACCTTGTGGATAATTATATGTTCGAATGCGTTCAGAGCGATCCCCAGTGCCCACTAAATTTCTGCGAGTTTCTGCTTGTTGCTTGCGCTGCTTCTCTTGTTCTTGCGTCAACATTTTAGATTTTAATAAAGCCATCGCTTTAGCTCTATTTTTATGCTGAGAGCGCTCATCTTGGCACTCGACCACCAACCCCGTAGGAAGATGGGTAATACGAATAGCAGAATCTGTTTTATTTACATGCTGACCACCAGCTCCTGAAGCACGATAAGTGTCAATACGCAAATCAGCAGGATTAATATCTATTTCATCTATCTCATCTAATTCTGGCAAAACAGCTATTGTACAGGTTGAAGTATGAATACGTCCTTGAGCCTCGGTATCAGGTACACGCTGAACACGATGAACCCCTGACTCAAATTTGAAACGAGAATAAGCACCTTTACCAATGATGCGAGCAATAATTTCCTTGTAACCGCCATGCTCACCCACGCTTTCATTAATTAATTCTACCTTCCAGCGTTTACTTTCAGCATACCGGCTATACATGCGAAAAAGATCGCCCGCAAATAAAGCCGCCTCATCACCACCTGTACCTGCTCGTACTTCTAAGAAAATATTACTGTTATCGTATGGATCTGCTGGCAAGAGTAAAACTTGCAAATCATTTTCAGCTTGAATCTTACGCTCTTCAGCTTCCTTTAATTCTTGCCGCGCGAGCTTTTGTAATTCAGGATCGGTATCTTCTAATAAAGAATTTACATCTTCTATCTCTTGCCCGGCCTCTTGAAAACGTTTAAATCCTTCAACCACAGGCTCTAACTGAGCATATTCTTTAGATAAATCGCGAAACCGATTCGTATCTTCAGCAGCTTTAGGATCAGCCAACAGCTGTGCTAATTCATGATAGCGTTCAACAATGCTGGTTAATTTTTTTTGTAAAGCTGGCTTCATATAATGGAATCCAATTCGGGAATAGCAAACAACTGTTTTGCTAAACGCAGAATATCTAAGCGGCCTTCTGAACCCGCTTGGCGCAATTGAACTGATGGAGCATGAAGCAGCTTATTAGTAATTGCATAAGCAAATTGACGTAAAATCTTTTCAGCATCGCTCTCTGGACTTAATGCCAGTTGCCGTAATGCCTTATCTAGTTCCGCATCACAAATAGCCTCTATTTGCTTTCGATATGCGCGGATAGTATCAGAGACTTGATCTTGCGAAGCAAGTTGTGCAAAAAATTCTGAACTGCGTTTTTTAATCAATTCTTCTGCTTTATCAGCTGCGTGTTGCCGAGCAACATGGTTTTCTTGAATAATGGCTTTCAAATCATCTATACAATATAGCTTAACTGAAGCTACCTCGCCTGCTTCTGCCTCAACATCACGTGGCACCGCTATATCAAAAATGTAAAAGGGTTCGCTATGACCTGCTAGCGTTTCTTTCAACAAGCTAGCTGTTATTAATGGCTTCAAACTGCCAGTTGCTGTAATTAGAATATTTGCTTTTGGCAGCACCTCTGCCAAATCAGTTATAGAGCGAGCCTCGCCCGCATAGCGACGGGTTAACTCTTGAGCTTTTTCCAAATTGCGATTAACAACCCAAGCTTTTTGGACAGGAGCGGCTTTAAGATAACGTAAAATTAACTCAATCATATCGCCAGCACCTAACAAGACCATTCTTGCATCAGGAAACGAGATCAGGCGTTTAGCAAGCGTGATAGTTGTTGAGGCAATAGATACAGGACATGCGCCGATAGCCGTGGAAGAGCGAACCTCTTTGGCAATAGCAAAAACGTGCTGGAACAAACGATGAAATGAACTTCCAACCGCGCCTGCTGTACAGCTTTCAGAAAATGCAGTTTTAACTTGTCCTAAAATTTCGGGTTCGCCAAGCACCATAGAATCCAAACCGCATGCCACTCTCATAATATGATCGATGGCCTCTTGATCTTGGTGCACGTAAAGCATTGATAACAAATCTTGTTGGTATTCGGGCCATTGCCTAGCAAACCACTCGGTTATCTTTTCAGCATTATCAGCTTCACAATAAAGCTCGGAGCGGTTACAGGTTGATAGCACTACGGCTTCGCTAACCAAGCCATTATTTAATAAGTCTTGTAGATAGAAAGTTAATTTTTCTGGGGCAAAATAGATCTTCTCGCGCAAAGCGATGGGGGCTGTTTTGTGATTAAGGCCACAGACGAATATTGGCATAGCTCTTCTAATCTTGGTCGTTTATTTATAAACTGGGTACTCTTACAGGGGCGTAGTGTAAAACAATAAGGACGATATGAAAACAATCAAGACAGTTATTTTATCTGCTATTTTGTCTACCTTATTAATTAGCTGCACTATAACGCCACCGCCTAGCGCAATTCAAACTAATCCTGAGGTAAGATACCGCCAGCTTATTAGCCTAAAAACATGGAATATACAAGGGGTTATTGCTTTAAACTCAGCCCGCGACAGTGGCAGTGCTAATTTACATTGGCAGCAAAATGGACAAACCTTTAATTTGTCACTATTTGGGCCTTTCGGTGCAAATGCTATACAAATTTTTGGCTCGTCAGCTAAGGTTACTCTGGTAAATTCAAACGGCCAAACATTTCATGCCAAAAATGCAGAACAGTTATTATACGAACAAACAGGATGGCAACTACCT
>CAZXFO010000041.1:0-3296 GCA_964639745.1 uncultured Coxiellaceae bacterium
AATAATTTCTCTTTCAAACCACGGATTCTTAAGCAGCCAAATATTATTTCTTGGTGAGGGATGTGGGAGGGGAAGTAAAGGTAAGTGTTTTCGCCAATGCTCAAGAATCTTAGTAATAGATTCATTTTTAGCATGAGGCAAGTACCTTGCTATCGCATACTTACCTAGAAGTAAAGTTAATTTCACATGAGGCATCTGCTTCAAAAAAAGTTCATGCCAAGCCTGAGAGCATAATTTTGGAGGCGGTGCATCACCTTCACCAAGCTTACCTGGATAACAAAATGCCATCGGCATAATGGCAATTTGTGGATGATAAAATTCATCTTCAGGTAAGCCTAACCAAAATCTTAAACGTTCACCGCTAGCATCCGCAAAAGGCTTTTGAGCATGATGTGCTCTTATGCCTGGCGCCTGTCCAATAATTAAAATTTTAGCTTCTGAGCTAAGCTGAAATATTGACCTAGGTAAATAAGGTAAGCTCGATTGGCAAAGCATACATTGCTTAGCTTTGATTATTAGCGATTTCATAGATAGACCGTAGGAAAAGCCAGACTAATACTAATTTTACCAGAAATGATAATGGAATTATATTTAAGCTTATAATCTGTATGCCCAACTAACCACTCAATAAAAGTTATTATCAAGGTCTTTTTTGATGAGCCCATGATTCTGTAGCATTAACCCTAAATAGAGTTTTAAACATATCGACTACCTTTTCAAAAAATGTTCTTTCATCTAATAGACTTTGGATTTGTTTATTCCCGTAGCTAATAGAATTATTTAATAACTTTATAGCTGGCCATCTTCCTTCTTTTAAATTATGGTCATATGAAAAATTCAAATCAATAATAGCTTCTGCTTTATATACAAATTTTTTACCTGCATCTGGAAGAATTTCCTCACCAGCTTTTTCGGGGTGAGTAATATTATAACCGCATTTGTACTGAGTTAGATTTTCCCTTACCTGAAAGCCATTTGCTGTAAGTTTAAATTCAGTAGAACGCTCTTGTGCGAGATCATTAGGCTTATTTTGCCTAACATCAAAAGGTCCTATAGTATGGTCAGATTTTTCATCCAATAAACTATAAGCAGCTGAACTGACAGGACGTTGTAAGTTTCCCTGGTGCAGCATCTCCATTAAAATTTCAACAGCATCTTCTTTAATATCGTTTGGCACGTTACGTAGCAAGTTTCTTATAAGGAAATCTTTTAATTCTTCCATTGATGCGAATAACTTATCGCCGGCTGGCTCCACTTTGAGATTTTTTTCTTCTTTAATAATATCCTGAACGCGCCTACCATCTATATAAATCGGGCTACCATCTAGACGGTTCCAATCTTGTAATATGTTTTTATCTTCTTGAATAGGAATAGTTCTAACAGAAAAAGGACTTTTTTTGGTGTGCCATAGGGTCTTAGTCATCGCTATAACCTCAAATAACCGTTATTTAAGGTATAGCACAAATTATTAATTTTATTTTCTTAAGTTAATTAACAGATAAATAATATTAATTATCATTGAGATAGATTAGTCATTTACTAACATCTCAAATGCCTTTAAGAATTTATGTAGAAGTTCTGTAGTAAAGGGATTATTGATCTTACCGTCTTGATCTAAAAGTTTAGCTATTCCGCCAATGTAAATCTCGGGTTGCTGCAAAGCGGGCATATTTAGAAACACAAGTGATTGTCTAAGATGGTGATTGGCCCCGAAGCCACCGATCGCACCTTGCGAAATACTGATTATACCTGCCGGCTTGCCCTCCCAAGAACTTTTACCATAAGGCCTGGACCCTACATCAATTGCATTTTTTAACACGGCAGGTACCGAGCGATTATATTCAGGTGTAACGAAAATAACCCCTGCTACTGATTGTATTTTATCTCGAAAGCTTACCCATTCACTTGGGGGCGCAACATCAAAATCTTCGTTATACATGGGGAGGCCACCAATCTCAATAATTTCTAGAGTCAACTGATCAGACTGCATGGCAACTAAAACATTAGCAACCTTCCTACTGAATGACTCTTTACGTAGACTACCAATAAGAATTCCAATTTTCTTTTTCATAGTTCTCCTTAACTTACTTATGATTGGCTTAAGCCTTAAAACAAACAATATCTCATTGTAATTGCTTATTGCAAAAAATACATGCTTCTTAGTTAGGGCTCTTAAACCTAACATTTTCGGTGATTGCTACTCCTCATAAAGTTATGCATAATTGCCCGCCGCACATAACTCTTATTGTATAAGTTATAAACAAATATGATGCGGCAATTAGTTAAAGTTAAGGATTAAGAGATTTATAAAATGCCAAATAAATACAAGGAATTAGTAGTAAAATTATTTCAAGAATCAGCTAAGAATGACAAGAACACAAGAACTCTAGCCAGAGAAATAGGCCAAAAAATTAATAGTGAATTATCCGGAGGCCAATACGTAAATGAGCTCCTGCAAAATGCAGATGATGCAGGCAGTAATGACGTGGAATTTATCATCACTCAAGATTATTTAATCTTTTCTCATGGCGGCAAGCATTTTGCAGCTCAAGACGTCGAAGCCATTTCCGATGCCGCCCACCCCGATAGATCGAAGGTTTCAGACTTAGAGGCTATTGGACATAAGGGAATAGGGTTTAAAGCTGTTTTCTCATTCAGCGACTATGTGCTTATTTCATCCCAGAATTATCACTTCAGATTTGATAAAAGTTTTAAAACTTGGGCTCAAAAGTCACAAGATTATCCTTGGCAAATTATTCCTATATGGACTGAAAAAGAAGAATTTCCAGAAGAAGTAAAAAATCATCTAAACGAGCAGCGGGTTAACTTTATATTTAAGTTGAGTCATAAGGCTCAAGAAATCTGCCAACACATCAAAAAAATTCAATCAAGTCCTCAGCGCCTGCTATTTTTAAAAAATATACGCCAATTTACATTACGTGATCTGAGTCTTTCACAAACTATTCAACTGGCTTTTAACCATAACGCAGAAGAAAAGGTAGATACGCTAACCATTAAAAAAATTGAACTGAAAGAAAATGATTTAGCAACTAAAAATTGGCTAGTTTTCAAAACCAATTACAATATAGAAGAAAAATTAAAATTACAACTTAATAAAGAAGAAGCTGTACCTGATAAATACAAAACAGCTACGATCGTACCCATGCAGCTAGCATATGAAATTGAACAAAACCAATTGGTTTCTGCCAAAGCTCACCACGTTTTTTGTTACCTTTCAACCGATATCTCATTACCATTCCCTTATTATGTTAATGCTGAATTCTTTCTCGATACAT
>CAZXFO010000042.1:0-1878 GCA_964639745.1 uncultured Coxiellaceae bacterium
TAAAATATCGCCAATATGAGTGTAAAACCAGGGTCGCTGCCTGTATACAGCCCGCTCTGATATTTTTTGAGTAAAACTCGGCCAAGAGATATTAACAAAAGCATTCCACTGCTTATAAATAAGCGCACCAAAGAACCTAACCCAACGTGTTCGCTGCATAAAATCCATGAGCCACGAGCTAACCTCCCTTTCGCTCGCAATATTTTCAGCCTTAAATTTTTCAGCCCAAGCGACAAGGGGTCTAAAGAGAATTTGGTCGTACATTAAAATCACGACAAACATAGTAATAATGGCATAAAGAATAGCCGTAAGATTGGCCTCTTTAATAGCTACAGCAATGTAAGAGCCAATTCCAGGCAATAATATTTGCTGGTTAGAAACAGAAATAGCTTCAGAAGCTACCACAAAAAACCAACCAGCAGACATCGACATCATCATATTCCACAGCAAAACTGGCATTGAGAAAGCGACTTCTATACGCCAAAAACGCTGCCATGCAGATAAATGCAGCATGCGCGCCACCTCTTGCAAGTCAGCCGGCACAGTGCGGACAGTTTGATAAAACCCTAGTGCCATATTCCAAGCCTGAGAGGTAAAAATAGCAAATATGGCAGCACATTCTGGGCCCAATAAACTGCCAGGAAAAACCTTAATAAAACCTACCACAGTAATAGACAAAAATCCCAAAATTGGTACTGATTGTAAAATATCAATCAAAGGAATAATAAAACGCTCTGCCCGCTTACTTTTGGCAGCCCATGTAGCAATGGTTAAGGTAAAAAGCAATGAACAAAATAATGCAATCAACATGCGCAATACGGTGCGCAAAGCATAAAATGGCAAGTAATGCGCATCTAGAGAAATCGAAATAACTGAACCAATTTGATAAGGGACTGTCATTTGCTTAGCAGCCCAAGCAAAAATTAAAATAATGCTAAAGACTAAGATAAAAGCAAACATATCCCAATAATTAGGATAAAGACGATTTTTATAAACCGTCATAAACGTATCGCGAAACAGACTCACAGCAACCGTCCTCCGTCTACTGTTAACACTTGGCCTGTAACGTAATCCGCCTCTTGTACAAAAAATAATACTGCTTTAGCTATGTCAATGGGCGAGCCAACACGCTTTAATGCTGCCTCATTGGTAATTTTAGCCTTGAGACCTTCTGCCAACTCATTTTCATGCTCAGGCCACATGATCATACCAGGAGATATTGCATTAACCCGCACATCGGGACCGAGTTCTTTTGCTAACACCTTAGTAGCAGATACCAAGCCCGCCTTAGAAATACAATAAACGGCATAGTCTCTAAACGCAGTTTCAGTATGAACATCCGTAATATTGACGATACAGCCTTTGGTCTTAGCTAACTGGGGTGCAACTAGCTGGCTCAGCATAAACGGGGCTTTGAGATTGGTATCCATAATTTCTTGCCACAAAGCCTCATCTGCTTGGCCTATAGGGCTTTTAATAAAACAGGATGCATTATTCACTAAAACATCCAACCGGCCCCAAGCTTGAGATGCTTGCACTGCCAATTCTTTCAGGCAAGTCATCTGCTGCAAATTTGCTGATATCTTGATTGCAGAGCCAGGCCGGCTTTGGTTGAAATGCTCACACAAATGAGCCGCATCTTTTTCTGAGCGATAATAATGTAATACGATATTAAATCCTGTTGAATGCAATGTTTCAGCAATTTTAGCGCCTATACGTCGCGCCGCACCGGTTATTAAGGCTACTTTTTGTGTGTTCATTTCGCAGGTCTCTAACTTATAAAAAGCTTAATTCCGTCCAGGCGCACATTCTACCTAGTTATACCTTAAAATTAAGCCAGTTTATTGGTACCATATCATAACAAAAGGAACTCTGGAT
>CAZXFO010000043.1:0-5052 GCA_964639745.1 uncultured Coxiellaceae bacterium
TTGCTGAGTCACCTGAGCCAGCAGCTTTTCAATAAGCTGCTGCTTTTTTTCAGGGTGATTAAGCTGGAGATAAAGCAGCTTTTTTTCAAGGCTATTAAAAACCGGCGCGGCTATCTGAGCATCGACCCTTAAGCCATCCCAATACACCCCCTCCCCATACTGAGAAAAATGTTTCCACTCTTTATACTGAGCAAAACGCTGCAGGGCAACATCTAGATTACCTTCCAGCAAAAGTATCTCTATTTCATAAAGCGATTGCAAAATGAGATTTATATTTGTGAAATCTGATTTTAACTCTTTCAAATAGTTACGCGCCGCTTTTAAATTTTTTTTCTGGATTTGTTCATCGATATGATTAAAAAGATGGTACCCTGCTTGCACCCATTTTTTGATGCGCTCGTTGTTTTGAGAAGAGTTAAGACCTTCTAACCATGTAACAAACCCAGCCTCTTGCTCGCCTTTTCTTCGTGCAGTATCTCGCACATCGTATTTTAATGCTTGAATTAAACTATATAATTCACTACTTGTTTTCTGGTCTTGTACAAATCGTGATAGCTGGTAATTAATCTCATCGACTAACTTATTGTAGGACCATTTTTTCGCCGTCTCTCTAGAAATACATACAGATTTCATAAAAAAGCGATTATCCTCACCATGGTTATAAGCACAATAATCCAGTAATTTTTGATTAATGGCTTCAATGGGCGATGTTTTTCTTAATAACGATAAAGCCAAAATGAAGACGTCCCACACGCCAATGTGAAAAGATGTTTGGCCACCCCGTCTCACGACCCCCAATGCAGGCCCTTCCCAGTGCACTTGAAAACGGGAGAACTCTGCTGGACTATCGTAAAATTTGAATTGCAGCCGTGTATCCGCAAATTGATTGAGGTTTTCGAGAATTTCATCTGCATTAGCCGAACCAAAATAAGAACGTATATTGGTTCTGTTTCTAGCTTGCACCTGGTTAAGCACATTCTCTTTATCTAACGAAGGAAGACTTGTAAAATGAATAGCACGAGCACGCTCAATTTCAGCTTGCACAACTTTTTTGGCATTTTTTATAAAATAGAGCTGTTGCGCTTTATGTACAATTTCAACATTTTTTTTGCTCTGGCCTCCTTTTAGATCCTGGACCTGAGAATCACCGAAAGCCCGCCTATACATGCCTTGGATGCCCGCATCGAGATACTGACCTGGAAGCGCCAAGGTATTTACCACAAATCGACCCACGGCTCTTTCTGCAATTAAGTAATTACGTTCACGTTTATAAAAAAAAAGTTTATTAACATCTCGTTCGGTGCGTATTTTATCATCTAAGACATTAATTTGGGCTTGGATAGATTGCCCCAAACGTTTTTTAAAATCACTATCTTGGAAGGTATAAGCAAGATCGCTCACTAATAAAAAATAGCCAAGTGCATTTGTACACTTAACAGAATTCTTAGCCAACTTAGTTGATATCCTACCCCAGATTGAATAAGCTGCCGTATACTCTCCATAAGCTAATCCCGTTTTAATCGCGGCCTCTTTAATGTTCTTAGTTTCAGACTCATTCCAATAATAAAGAAGCGATGATCCGTACATCAAAAAATTGGTGCCTAAGCCTAGCATTTTTTGGCCTTTCCAAGCCCACAGCCGTTCAGGACCCACTAAGATCTTCTGTAATTGATTAAGTTCATCTATTAGCGGTTCTCGCGCCTTCCAAACCGCGTTGCACCAATAATAATCGGCTAAGGTGGCAGTATAATAATAAGCATCAGAAGAAGATTGAGGTAAAGAAGTCTTTTGAGGATTAAAAGCACTAGAAGACATACCGGCTTACCCGTATAAGAAGTTGTGAAATTTTACATCAATCTTGGACCTTTGGCGATCTCGGATAGAAATTGCAAAATGATACTAAAAACGGTAAATTGGGATTCTTGAGCCATTTCCCATGACCCCAATTCAAACAAGGTGCCCCACATGAGCAATTTACAAGCAATTTCTGACAGCTCCTTTGAAAGCGACGTTGTCACTTCTGATATTCCAGTTCTCGTTGATTTCTGGGCCCAATGGTGCGGCCCCTGTAGAACCTTAGGACCCATTTTAGAAGAAGTTGCTAAAAATTATGAAGGTAAGGTTAAATTTGTCAAAATGGATGTCGACAGCAACCCAGCCACTCCACCAAAATTCGGCATTCGTGGTATCCCGACTTTAATTCTTTTTAAAGATGGACAAGTCAAAGCAACTCAAGTAGGCTTATTGAATAAAGGCGAACTGCAACAATTCATTGATAGCCATATTTAATCATTCAACCAAGGACTAGAAACCCGAAAAGATTAATGATAAATTGCACAACCTCGTATTTAACCTGTTGAATTCCAGTGCGAAATCAAACAAATACCGTCTAGAACCAAAGTCCTAGACGGAATACATATAAAACATCCTGCACATACCGAGGAAAAAATCTTAAACAACATAGGTATTATTATGAAATTAACCGAATTAAAAAGAAAAACAGTCCCTGATCTTGTCAGTATTGCCGAGCAATACCAGCTTGAAAACATGGCTCGCTCTCGCAAACAAGACATTATTTTTTCTATTTTAAAAGCTCACGCTAAACGCGGTGAAGACATTTACGGTGACGGAGTTTTAGAAACGCTACCCGATGGTTTTGGTTTCTTACGCTCCGCTGAAGGTTCATACTTAGCAGGTCCAGACGATATCTATGTCTCCCCTAGCCAAATTAGACGATTTGGTTTACATACTGGCGATACCATTTCAGGTAAAATTCGCCCCCCTAAAGAAGGCGAGCGCCATTTTGCGTTAGTTAAAGTCGATCAAATCAATTTTGAAGATCCAGAAAATGCTAAATCTAAAGTTCTCTTTGAAAACCTCACCCCCTTATTTGCTAATGAGCGCTTAAAGCTTGAACGCGGCAATGGCAGCACTGAAGATATAACTGCACGCGTCATTGATTTATGTTCCCCTATCGGGAAAGGTCAGCGTGGCCTTATTGTTTCACCCCCTAAAGCAGGTAAGACTATGCTCCTGCAAAATATTGCCCATTCTATTGAGCATAATCATCCTGAATGTTATTTAATGGTACTTCTTATTGATGAACGCCCAGAAGAAGTAACCGAAATGATGCGTACCGTAAAAGGGGAAGTCATTGCGAGTACCTTTGATGAACCGGCTACACGTCACGTTCAAGTCGCCGAAATGGTGATCGAAAAAGCTAAGCGTTTAGTTGAACATAAACGCGATGTGGTCATTTTACTTGACTCTATTACTCGCTTGGCACGTGCCTATAACACAGTTGTGCCAGCCTCCGGCAAGGTATTAACCGGTGGTGTCGACTCTAACGCATTGCAACGTCCTAAACGCTTTTTTGGTGCTGCACGTAATATAGAAGAAGGCGGCAGCTTAACTATTTTAGCAACGGCATTGGTAGATACCGGCTCCAAGATGGACGATGTTATTTACGAAGAATTTAAAGGTACTGGCAACAGTGAAATTCATTTAGATCGCAGAATTGCTGAGCGTCGCATTTATCCTGCAATCAATATCAACCGTACTGGCACCCGCCGTGAAGAACTATTAGCACCACCGGATGAAATTCAAAAAATGTGGATCTTACGCAAGCTCATTCACCCTATGGATGAATTGGCAGCCATTGAATTTCTCATTGATCGCTTGAAAGCAACCAAGACCAATGAAGATTTCTTTGACGCAATGAAACGCTCATAAATATGGCGATGCTCAGCTTCTAGTTGAGCACCATCTAGGAAATGCATATGGCATACTGGCTTTTCAAATCTGAACCTAATACTTTTAGCATAGATGATCTCGCTAAACGGCCAGCTAAAACCTCGCCTTGGGATGGGGTACGTAATTATCAAGTTCGCAATCTCCTGAGAGATACTATTAAACCGGGTGACCTGGCCTTCTTTTATCACTCTAGCTGCCCAGTGCCAGGCATTGTGGGTATCATGGAAGTCGTTAAAAAAGGCTACCCGGATCCTACCGCATGGGACATTCACTCAGAAGGTTTCGACCCCAAAAGCACCCCAGAAAACCCTCGCTGGTATATGGTGGACGTGCGCTTGAAGCAAAAATTTAAGCACATCTTCACCCTAGAAGAAATTAAAAACCATGCTGTTTTAAAGAAGATGGCAGTAGCCAGAACAGGCAACAGGCTGTCTATAACGCCTGTGACCTCCGAAGAATGGAAGCTTATTTTAAAACTCAGCGCTTAATTTTTAAGCATGTATTGATTCGCCAAGGTCTCTAACCAACAAGGTTAAATTTGTGCTCAAAATAGACCAGTGCTAGAATTATCCAATGATTCTCAATTGAGGACTCAACTATGCACGTTATAAGCCGCGATCGTTCTACCGCTAAATCTTCCCGCCAGAAAGTTGGTGAAGGATTATCACATTACTTAGCTGACACTTATTTGGTTTATCTTAAAACCCAGAATTTTCACTGGAATGTACGCGGACCCAATTTTCATGCGCTGCATAAATTCTTCGAAGAACAATATTTAGAATTAGCAGCTGCAGTTGATACCATTGCTGAACGTATTCGCGCCCTACATATGGTTGCACCAGCTTCTTTTGCTCAATACTTAAAACTTACCTCGTTAGATGAAGAAACGACTTTATTATCTGCTGATGATATGCTGAAACAGTTATTGCACGACCATCAAATTATATGCCGCAACTTGTTAAGGCTGTTTGATGTTGCTGAGCATGCCGGCGATGAGGTTACTGTAGATCTAATTACTGAACGCATGCGAGCACACGAACAAACTTGTTGGATGCTGCGTAGCACTTTAGGGCAAGTTTAGCCCAGTATCTTCATGCCGTTGTGAGCCGCTCACGGGTTGCGCTAAAAAGTTGCGTGTCATTATGCGCAGCCCCATGCCATCAACCATGTTGTAATTCTGGCTGTAATGCTAGGTAGTAATCTCGTACTCTAGCATTGGCAATCACTAATATTTTCCTCATTAGTGCTGTTAGAGCTACCATTTTCTTTTTACCCGCGCTTATTAATTTTGCGTAAAAA
>CAZXFO010000044.1:0-2541 GCA_964639745.1 uncultured Coxiellaceae bacterium
TAAAAGCCGGGTTGCTTTATCACATTGCCACCATGCAAAATTTTGCCGCCAGCTTTTTTGATCGCAGCTATTGCTTTTACATATTGCTCAACAGCTGCTTTATCAATAAGAGGCCCCATTAAGTTGTGCTGGTCTAAAGGGTCACCAATAGCAATCTTCTGGTAGGCTTTTACTAAGGCTTCTACTAATTTTTCATAAATGGATTCGTGAATGATTAAGCGTCTTGTTGTTGTGCAGCGTTGGCCAGTAGTGCCGACAGCACCAAAGACTATAGCAGGTACGGCTAGTTGCAGATTAGCAGTTTCATCAATAATGATGGCATTATTGCCGCTGAGCTCAAGCAAGCTGCGTCCTAAACGTTTGGCAACTATTTCATTAATGTTGCGACCGACTTCGGTAGAGCCAGTGAAAGAGATTAGTGGCAAACGTTCATCAGCTGCTATCATTTGAGTGTGCTTAATGTTATCGGTAATAAACAGTGAGAAGACGCCTGCACAATCAAATTTCTCCATCACGCTATTACAAAGATGCTGCACAGCAAGTGCACATAAAGCGGCTTTAGGAGAAGGTTTCCAAATAACGGTATTGCCGCACACCGCTGCTATAAAAGCGTTCCAAGACCAAACTGCCACGGGGAAATTAAAAGCAGTGATAACACCAACAACACCTAATGGGTGCCACTGTTCGTAAAGTCTATGTTCAGGTCTTTCTGATGGCATGGTGTTGCCATAAAGCATGCGTGATTGACCGACAGCAAAATCAGCCATATCAATCATCTCTTGAACTTCGCCTAATCCTTCTTGCTTGGATTTGCCTACTTCTAATGAAATTAAGCTGCCTAAGGCTTCTTTATGTAGGCGCAGTGAATCGCCTAACGCGCGTATCACTTCAGCTCGTTTAGGTGCGGGCACGTTGCGCCATTTTAAAAAAGCTTTTTGGGATTGTTGAACGAGGTGTTCGTAATCTTTTTCAGAAGCATTATAGATAGAAGCAATGGCTTCGCCATTAGCGGGATTGTAAGAAATTATTTCACCTTTTTGAGTAGTGGCTGACCAGAATTGATGGCTGCAGCTAGCGCCTGGATTTTTCTGACTTAATTGCAGAGCATTTAGTATCCGCATTCGTTTTCCTTCCCTGAAAACCATAATTTTATTGAACTTTCATTCAAGTGTATATATATTTAAGATTCCTTTCCTTCTCTGCTTCAGTAAGCATCAATCTTTCCTTTTTCCTCTGCATTTTCTTTTTGTTATAATAACTTTCAGGATTTTTATGAAGAAACCAATAAACGAGTCTCATATGAGCACCGATACAAGATTAGCGGTAGTTGAAACGCAAATTACGAATATCAATATGACGTTGATGGATATTCGTCATGAGCTGAAAGAAATCCGGCATGAGCTAAAAGATACACGTACAGAAATGAATAATAGATTTGACGTGGTCCATAATCGTCTTTGGTCTAATTTTCTATGGCTAATGGGCATGATTGTTGGTTTGGCGGGGTTGATCGCTCACTCACAAGATTGGATTTAACTCGCAAAATATTGACCAAATCTGTTGCTAAGTATGCTTTCTAAGGTAAATTGTTCTTGTTTGATAAAGCCCTGGTATTGATCTGGATTGCTTAGAACAATATCAACCACTGCGCAGATAGCAGAAGCAGTAGTCATTTGAATAGCCGCCCAATGACTGCCATCAATCCTTTTTGGGTAGAATTTTTTAACGTAACTTTCTTCTAGATATTGTCCATCTTGTGTTCCTGTTACAGAAACGTAAACTAAAACTACATCTTGATAGGTCCTAGGTAACGCATTCACTAGGATGTGTTTTAAGGTTTCGCGGTCTTGATTAAGCTTTAAATCTTGCATTAAAAATTTCATCTTGTTGCAATGGCCAGGATAACGCAGAGTTTTATAAGTTAAATGGTTAACCTTTCCGGCGTAGGTTTTTATTAAGCTGCCGGCGCCACCCGAGGTGTTAAAAGCTTCATAAGTTAACCCATCAATCGTTACTTCTTCTAGATCATTTAAAGGGGCGCGAAATGTTGGGCTGCCTTGTTCAATAGCAGGACATGGATTGGCGTATTCATTAATTAAGCCATCCACGGACCAAGTCAAAGCGTATTGCAAGGCATTGCTAATGTTAATGGGCAGAGCTCCTACTCGCATTTTAATAGAATCAATGTTGTCAGGAAATTGTTGAGCTAAATGGTTAGCTATAATGCTGATAAAGCCAGGAGCCAATCCGCATTGTGGAACAAAGACTTTAGCGCTGTCTTTTGAAAGTTGAATGATGAATTCAGTTGTTTCTACATCTTCGGTTAGATCAAAATAATGGAGATTAAATTGTTTTGCGGCAAGAGCTGCTGACTTATTAGCAAAATAAGGGAGAGAGGAGATTAAAGCGTCGGCCTTGTTTTTTTGTAGAAAGCTATGCAGTTCTTCTTGGTGAGTAATGTCGATTATATTTAATTTCAAATTATCTAGATGTGGAAGGCGGCTTATATCAGGATTGTTAATATCTTTATCAGCGATAAGA
>CAZXFO010000045.1:0-3554 GCA_964639745.1 uncultured Coxiellaceae bacterium
CTAAAGCTGCCCTCCCATCTCCAGCAACATCTACTCTACAGCCCAGTTCGGTCAGCATACTGCTAATGATTTTTTGATTTAGCTTATTATCCTCAACGACTAAGGCATAAGCATTAAAAGTTTCATCGTAAGAATTATTACCCTCAAATACACCCTCGTAAAACTGGCAGTAAGCACTATCTTTTTGCAAGTTTAGCACATCAACATCAAGGTCAAGCCAAAACAATGACCCTTTATTAGGAATACTTTCAACGCGAATTTCGCTACCAATTGCCTTGGCGATTTGCTGTGAAATTGCGAGACCCAAACCAACTCCCTCATGAGCACGATTGTAGCCCGCCCCTACTTGATAAAAACGTTCAAATATTTTTTCATGCATCTCGTCAGGAATTCCTATACCCGTATCCTGCACCGAAAGCCTAATTTTAGCCTTCATGGTTGTTCTTTTTAGACATTTAGCAGAAACCATAATGGTTCCTTGGTCAGTAAACTTAATTGCATTATTAACAAGATTTATAAGTATTTGTTTAATTCGAAAGCCATCGCCAATCACTAGCGTTGGCACTTTCTCATCAATAATTTCTTGTAAGCGCACTTCAGATTTACCAATGCGCGGTGCGGTGTTGGCGGCAACATTTTTTATCAATTCTGTAATATTCACAGGCTCATATCTGACTACTATTTGCTCTTCTTCAAAGCAAGCAAAGTCTAATATGTCATTTACCAAATTTAATAAATGAGTTGTTGCATACTCAATATCTTTTATATGCGCTGTTAACTCAGGATCTTGCTTCTTATTAAATAAAATTTGAGTTGTACCCAAAATGCCATTTAAAGGTGTGCGCAGCTCATGGCTTACCTTAGCTAAGAAATTAGTCTTAGCATGGCTAGCTACTTCAGCCTTTTGAATTGCACTACGTAATTCTTTTTCTGCTAATTTTCGCTCGGTAATATCATTATAAATACCCAAAACACCTAACGTGGAGCCATCTTCATCATAAATTGGCACCTTACTAACGAGCACTGCAGCTTCTTGGCCATTTATGGTTTGCGTTTCTTCAATGTTAATTTTGGCAATACCTGAGCGCATAATTTCTTTATCGTCAGCAACGAATTTATCACTTTCTTCTTTTTTCCAAGGCATATCATAATCTGTTTTGCCGACAATATCGGCAGCCGAATCTAGATTAGCTGACTTTGCAAAAATATCATTCGCACCTAAAAAGACACAGTCTTTATCCTTCCAAAAAAGAAAATAAGGGACACGATCAATGATATTTTCTAGAAAGCGGATCTTTCGCGCCGCATCTTCTTGTTGCTGCCGTTGACTTAAATTGAAGCCTATAATGTAAAGTGATTGGACTTGGTTATTGTCTAAATATGGCAAAATGACCCATTGAACTTGATGAATAGCAGACTTGGCTCCCGCGGTAATGAAATTAGCACTGGCAGCAGTATCAAATGCTTTCAAAGCTGAAACAGTAACTGCTCGCATAACCGAGTCATTGGGGCTTTCTTCATATAATTGACGCAGATTAATGTTCGTTACTGCGTTATGGGGAATATCGAGAAGTGAAAGTATATCGCCATGAGATTCAGCGATGACCAGCTCTGAATTTACAAACCAAACTAGACACCCTCCTTGCTTGGCCATAGCAAAAAGCAGATCTCGCAGTGCTTTCATATCAATTTGATTTGCTTTACTCACTCGCGAGCCTCTGGGAATGAAATAAAATTATATAGGTTAATAGCAATATCCTGAGGATCAAGGCGGGATTATTCTCACAGAAAAAATAAGGGATGGCAACTGATTAGTTTATAATTATCTCATTTTTAAATTAATTAAATAAACTATTTGGTTAAAGTTTTTACATCAGGATTGAGGGAATAAGCTTCTAATATTTCTGTTACTAATTCATCAATGACACTTGATTCAGCTCCTTCAGAAATCATACCCTCCGCCTCTTTGATTGCAGCTAAGCGTCCTTCAATTAATGATTTAACTGAACCTGAGGGAAAAAGGTTAGCTAGAACTCTTCTAGCTTCCCTAGGACCTAATCGTTGATATAGCTTATTACGGGTACGAGCATCTTCTGCCGTAGTACTAAAGGACCATAGCTCAATAGGTCCTAATGTATTAGTTAATAGTTGAGTATTCATCCCAAACTTAGTAGCAAATTGTGCTAAGAAAGTTGCACCACCTTCTCTAGGCCCATGAACACGTGACCGCAAAGCATTTTGAGCAGTATCTGATAATCCGAATATTTCGGTAGATTTTCTTATTGCTTGTTCTGGGCCCGCATCCATAATAAAAATCGAAGTAGCAAATTCAATCATAACGGGATCAAAATCATCTAATGATTGTGAAATCAAAGAAATTTGCACATTCCATTTACGGCCTTCACGCATGTCTAATATGACTTGATCTCGAACGGCGCGGGCCTTAGAAGTACGATGAAACTCGTCGTAAACAATACGTTTAGCATCTTCACGAATCTCGCTAATACGCTGGCGATGATATTCTTTATAAATTTCAGAAAAATCGCCTATTGCATCTTCTGTTAAATAATAGTGTCGAGCTAATGCATAACGCGCCAACATGTACATTACTGCAGTCTGACGATCTGCTGCTTCTCCGCCACTTTTAGCCACTTCATCCAAGTCTAAGGAAACAATACGAGCATCACCTATATCAAATTTGGTAATGCCAGAAATAATTGGATATTCACGTATTGCACTAGACATCATACGCCCAAAAGCTTGGATAAGCGGTTCACCCGTTGGCGCCTTCACTTGGCCATATAGATCTTCAACGATTTGACTACGGCAAACAGAAGTAATATCTGCTAAAATCGGCATTGCAAAACGTTGCGCTAGGGTTGCTTCATGGTGGAACCCTGCAATAAATAATGCATCTGTCACTTCCCACCATGTAGTATGCTCATCAAAAACAAAGCCCATTTCATCCAATAGATCATCAACCAAAGGCTCTATATTACGGGTATAAGGGTGAGCTTTACCTTGATCGCTAAGTTGTTTATACATTTCATCAATGACCAAGCCTGACATATCTGAAATACCATCATAAGGACGGTCAGCACCTAACGGGGTAGCGAGTAATGTAATGAAGTTAACTAAGAAAGCGCGCTCTTGTGCTGTTGGGAAGCGAGAACCTAACTGCGTATCAAATGGATTAATAGTATTATCAGGTGTCATACGCAATCGGTGATACGCTACAAGATGGCGCTGTTCATGATCTAATGCTTCTTTCAAAAGCGAAATCAAACCACTGCTGGAAGGTCCAATATCAATAATAGCTATGCGGGGTAAACGCTGAATACCACCTGAAAGACATAAGGCTAAATTCATCGAGTTAGAAAGTACCGACTTACCAGAACCTGGTCTGGCATATACTAAATCAATCCACGTAGTTTGTTGGGCAGAGCCTGGTTGGTATGGCCATAACTTACCATCGGGAGAGCGGAACAAAATAGCACCATGCCGCCATGCTGAAGCAGGACGGGTAAAAGGAAGCATATAGACTACATCTGAAA
>CAZXFO010000046.1:0-5537 GCA_964639745.1 uncultured Coxiellaceae bacterium
TGGCACATCTAGCGTAGCGTTCCAAGCTAGTAATAAGGCGCCTGCTGCTAGCAATAGCTCTGTAACAATCAGTAGTAAGCGCCGATGATAACGATCAGCCATTACCCCACCCACTAAGGCAGTAAATAACACAGGGAACAACTGAAATAGCCCTAAAAGCCCGACCATTAATGTTGAGTGTGTTTCTTGGTAAATTTGATAGGGCAAAACCACGCCCGTAATCATCGTGCCGATAAAAGAGATTAATTGTCCGCAATACAAATAGCGAAAATCAGCGTTACGAAAAAACAGACTATTTACAATAAATTTCATAAATTATTCCATGACTAAATGCTTGCAATCAATTGAGTATATTTACTTTTTTAACCAACACAGGTATGATACATGTTTCTCCCAGAGAAGTTATCTGGTTTCCATTGTAAGGCCAGGTGCCCATGCCCAACACCATTACCAAATTACCGCAGACAGCTTTCCGCTTCGTTTTTTACTTTGCCAGACAGCAATGGGGTAAATTCAGCATCTTACTTCTTACCTCTCTAATTTGGGCGATTAATGATACTTTCTTTCCTTATTTTCTGAAACAAATTGTCGATACCCTACAAAATTACCAAGGCGTGCCGGACCAAGTTTATAACGCGCTAGGTGGTGTATTGTTTTTGTTAGTTTTATTTTGGGTATTAAATGAGTTTGCTGCCCGGCTACAAGGCATTACGAGCATTTACACCTTTCCTCGCTTTCGTGCCAATATTCGTGAAGCAGTGTTTGATTATGTTAAGTCACATTCGCACGAATATTTCTCTAATCAACTTGCAGGTAATATTGCAAATAAAATAGCTGACCTTCCTACCAGCTGCCAATCCATCATGGAAATTATTTGTTTTCAGTTTTCGACAACCAGCATTGGTGCAACTATCGTTCTAATTATGATGTGGCAAACTCATCCCGTTTTTGCATTAGTTCTTTGTGCCTGGTTATTTTTGCATATGAGCTTTAGCTTCATATTTGTGATGTATGGCATGGATTCTTGGGAAGCACACTCTAAAGCTGTAACCAATTTAACCGGCAAGATCGTAGATGTCTTTACCAATATGATGACGGTGAGGCTTTTTGCTCGCGGCAAATATGAAACAAAATATTTGCGCCGCTACCAGACAGAAGAAATTAATAAAGCCAAACGTGCTATGTGGTTTTTGGAATGGACACGTATTGGCATGGGATTAAGCGGCCTATTTCTCGTATTCGGTATGGTTTTTCTTTTGATACACGGCTGGATAAACCATTGGGTCACTTTAGGCGATTTTACTCAGATAGGCATGCAAGTATTCTGGTTAATGAGTTGGATCTGGTATGTTACCTACCAAATGACTATCTTCACTCGCGAAACAGGCACTATTCGCAATGCATTAAGCCTGATCCGTAAAGAGCATGATATTCCTGATAAGAAAGGTGCTCGTCCTATAGTTGTTAAACAAGGCTCCATTCGGTTTGAAGATGTCACCTTTAGCTATAACCGCAAACGTAATGTTTTTAAGAAATTTAACCTGACTATTCCCGCAGGCCAAAAGATTGGATTAGTTGGCTTTTCAGGCTCAGGCAAATCAACTTTTGTAAATCTAATATTACGCTTTTACGATTTACAGAATGGCCAAATATTGATTGATGAGCAAAACATCGCGGATGTCACACAAGATTCGCTACATGAATGCATCGCGATGATTCCTCAAGACCCTACTCTGTTTAATCGCAGCCTAATGGAAAACATTCGCTATGGCCGATTAGACGCCACCGATGAAGAAGTTATTGAAGCATCAAAATTAGCCCACTGTGATGAATTTATTAATAAGCTCGATGAAGGATATAACACTTTAGTGGGTGAACGTGGCATCAAACTTTCGGGCGGACAAAGACAACGTATTGCTATAGCTCGTGCTATTTTAAAAAACGCTCCCATATTAATTTTGGATGAAGCCACCTCTTCATTAGACACTGTCACTGAAAAACTTATTCAAGAAAGTTTACAAGGCTTAATGAAAAATAGAACGACTATCGTTATCGCCCACAGACTTTCCACCTTAACTGACATGGATCGAATATTAGTGTTTCAGAAAGGGCAAATTATTGAAGACGGCACTAAAGAAGACTTGCTTAAAAAAGATGGCGATTTTTCTAGGCTTTGGAATATGCAAACGGATGGCTTTATACCTCGCACCAAGGACTTTAATGCGGGCAAGCTGTTGTAAGGTATGGCTTTCTATTTCTGCCCTTATCACCCTCGATTGACAATATATTAAACAAATATATAATAATGACCACATAAAAAACACCCAGGATGTTCGCTATGAAAAGCAACTCGAAACCAACCCCAAATTCGGCTACATCAAAAAAATCAGAGGAAAGCACAAAGCCTTTAACAAGCAATAATCCTGAGTCAAAATCGTCAAAATTAATTATTACTCAAGAAAAATCATCACAAAGGACTGCTAATCCTGATGTATTAGAGTTGTATCAGTTACAGTTAAAAATTAAACAAGAATCCCGAAAAGGAAAAAAACAACAGAGCGAGGTTTTGACCCACGACGCAACTCCTCTCCAAGCATTTCGACATCTTATGCTTGAGCGAGAGAAAAAATTTAGCGCAGAACGTGAGTCTTTCGAAGAAAAACGTCGACATTTATCAGAAGAAAAAGCCGAGCAGCTGTTTAAAGAGAACTTATTACCACAAATAGAAATCATGAAAGACAGCATTGAGCTACTAAAAAAACCAAAAAATATTAAATTTGTTGGTGAAAAAGAAGCTCTCCGATTACAGGGTGTTTATTTGAACCGAATTGCTCTTGCTTACATGACTCACTCTGACTACCTCGAATCTCTTAGGTGGTTTAGAAAAAGTGTAGAACAAGGGAATGATATCGCCATCAAAAATATTCTGACAACTGTTCAAGAAGCGTTAAAAAATAAAGTAAGCATCGCAGGTACTTTAATTGAAAATTGTGAATTTATACTCAGCGCAAATCATATAGCAATAGAAAATATATCTGAAATCAGGCAAGAGGCTTTGTTCATCTTATTAAGCATTTTTATTAATCACGATAGATTGAAAGACGCAGCTACTGCAGCCATTACCTTTGAAAACATAATGCAATTCAAGCATTATTCCACGTTAATTATGGCTGCAGGGCAAGTAAATCAAGAATCTTCACCTTGGTTCACAAAACTATTGGCTCGAGCAAAAGCTCAGCACGAAAAACAAGCGTTAAACCTGCAAGATCAAACTTATGCAAGCAAGATGGCTCAAACTTATTTTAACTATCTGGTCGATAATAATAAATTAACAGACGCCATTCTTCTGATTGAAAGATATAAAGTGCTACTAAACCCTAAAACAATAATCCAGAGTGCTGCAGTTTTACTTACACAACGTCAAACTTTAATGGCTGGCATGGCTAAAAAAGTTTGCTCCTGGTTAACTACGCTAGCAGCAAATAATGACATCCTAGCCATTGAACAATGCTTGAAACTTCAATGCCATGCTAGAACTAGTGCTTTTTTTACTGCCGAGGAAATCTCCATGGTCGTTAATAAAGCAAAGTCTCTCAGCGAACCATCAGCAGGTATCCACCTTGCACTAGGCTGTATGTATGATTATGGCACTGAAGCCATTCCTCAAAATGATAGCCTCGCTTTTAAATACTATCAACTTGCAGCAGAACAAGGACAACCTTTTGCGATGCAGAATTATGCAGCCATGTATAAGAATGGCCAGGGTGTTAAGAAGGATCTTATTAAGGCATGGGAGTGGTATCAAAAGTCAATTAAAGCGGGAAATGCCGAAGCCGTTTCAGGTTTAATGATATGCTTTAATCAGGCGATGGTTCATAGAGTCCTACCCATATCTTTGGTCGAGGACGAGGCCTGGTCATTAGCTGATGAAGCTGAAAAAGCAGCACAAAGTATATCTATGTATTCAGCTGTCTATGAGAACCTACGTGCTAATATCAACTTATTTAGATTTAGCATACTCAATTATAAATATGATGAGGCTTCCGATAATAAGGAAGCCATTGTATCTCAAATAGATAATCTATGTCGTTCGGCATCATTAACAAATGATGCTCTTATGCGTGTTCAAATCCTGCTGAATTGGGGTATTTTCCATGCATTGAATGCTAAAACTACAAAAGATCTTCTTTTCGCGGAGAGCATCATTAAGAAAGCAATTTCAGTAGAATCGCAGGAAGACGATTGGGAAATAGAATGGGCTAAACACGACCATAGCATGGACTACTATAAAAGCCATGCCTGTCAGGTTCTAGCCTTTATATATAAGAATATGGCTCTGAATGAAACTGAACCACAAAAAATTCAGAGCTTTCACCTTCAAGCCTTGCATTATCAGCAAGCAGCTGATGAAAATGATGAAGAAAGTAATTTTAAAAAAGCATATAAAAATCTTTTTCAAAAAACACTCAACGAGAAAATGGATCAAGCAAAATTAGCAGATGCAGAAAATAAGCAAGAACAGGATAACAGAAACCGCCTTAGGTTTTATTTGCTTGAAGAAGAAAAAGAACAACAATTACATGCTTTCCGTCGAATTCTGCAACAGGCAAGTCAAAAGCTACCCAGTCTTGATCCAAGAGAAATTCCAGCTCTTATTGAGGAAGTAACTCAAGGTATTAAGCTATGTAGCGATAAAATCAACTCACAACCAGAATGTATACCCACATGCATAAAGATAGCTGAAGCGACCTCTTTATATGCATCGCGCTATGGAAATGAAGAAGATAAACTATTTTCTATGATTAAAAATGTTTCTAGCTGGCGCATGGTCGATGCCATTGATCAGCTATCAAGTCTATCTATATTTATAGACCCCCAAAAATATAGCTTATTGCAAATGTGCAAGGCTTTATACATTGTTGCCACCGCAGGATTTAACTCCGAAACCACCGCACAATTTGCCAAAAAATTACTAGAACAACTGCATAATCACCCTAAAACTTATTTTGATGAAATTGATTACGCGAATATTTCATATTATTCTTTGCTTTTCTATTCTTTAGCTATTTTAGATGTGACAACAGGGTTGAACACAATTGCAGACTTGGCAAAGCAAACCTCTACTATACTGTTCCAGCAAGCAGATAAACTTCCCCTAGAAAGCATATCAGCTACTTATCATGCCTATCATTATTTTCAGAAAAAATATCCTGAGTATGATTGGGATATAAGTGACAAACTAAATTCTTTATTTATAGCTAATGAAATGGCCATGATAGAGAACGGCTCAATTTGCATCTCAAACACCCAAAATAGAATTTATAAGCTTTTACATTCATTGAATCCTACCGTTAAGCATGAGATTTTCTTACCAGAAGCAGGACGACGAGTCGATTATCTATTTAAGATTATGGCTATTCAATACAATGGCAAGAGAAAACATTATTTCTTCGATAACCAAAATCAAGCGAGTCGCCCCTCACCTAAAGACGAGCTTTGCTCAGCGACTTTAAAATTAGGGGGTTATGAGGTTATAC
>CAZXFO010000047.1:0-3655 GCA_964639745.1 uncultured Coxiellaceae bacterium
AGTTTTTAAATTGCATTGAGGTTTTATTTCCTCAATATCAATGCCAACAGCAGCGTTGGCAGTAAAAGCATATAAGGCTATATTATTTTTATGCGAAAGGTTGAATGATATCTTTTCATCAGCGAGAAAGAGCTTACCATTTGCCCCCCGATTAAACATTATCTCTAGTGGCCTAACCTGTAAATATGTGCTTAAAATTAATTTTAATACTGCTCTGCTAATAATAAACTGGTTGCGTTTTTCAGTGATCTTAAGATTAGCTGCCCGTTCTAGCTCTACCCCATTTAATAAAGTTAAATGGTACAAAGGGTCTAAAAGCGATAAATCTGCGCTCCAAATGTGCAACTCACCATCTTTTGGTGAAATTATGTCCATTATTAACCTTTTATGAGCTTTATAAATTATACTAATAAAGTTGGCTTTCTCGATATTCCCGCTATTTGCAATGGAGATCAAGAATATGGCTTCAGTAACTTTCCGTGGGAAGCGACTACAAACCTCAGCTCTACTGCCGGCTACAGGATCCCATGCACCTGATTTTATCTTAACTAATGCTGAATTAGCAGAAGTACATTTGAAAGATTTTCGTGGCAAGAAAATCGTGTTAGATGTCTTTATCAGTATTGATACCCCAACTTGCGCTAAGGCAGCGCATCATTTTAACAAAATAGCAAACCAAATGAAAAATGTCATCGTCATGGCGATTTCTGCTGATTTACCTTTTGCATTAAAGCGTTTTTGTTCGGGAGAGAACTTAAGCAAAATAATCCCTTTATCAACTTTTCGTCATCCTGAATTTGGCCAACGCTACGGTTTAACTATTGTAGATGGACCTTTAGCAGGGCTACTTTCAAGAGCTGTAATCATAATTGATGAGAATGGCAGAATAATCTATACCGAGCAAGTCGCTGAGATTTCCCATGAGCCCGATTACAGTGCTGTGGTCAAAGCTTTGCAATAAATCAAGGAGAAGTAGTTTATGAAAAAAATATATATGGGTTGTTTAATTTTGGTTATAGGATTAATCGCGAGCTTCTCTGTCTTAGCCGAACCTGAACAGTTGCCTGGAAATGATCCCTCAAACATGGCACAGCCTATGCTGCCTGATCGCCCTATGCCGCCACCTAGACCTGGTCCTCGATTCCAGCCCATGCAGCAACAAGATCGCGAAGATATTTACGACGATTCTAAAAATTATCGCTCTGCTATGCAAGACAATCGCATTAGCACGCCTCTCTCTCCAGGTGAGAAAGCACAAGCCAGAGAACAAATGCTGCATGAAAAAATGCATAGAAATGGCTTGCCGCAAGGATGCAATCATGGTCAGCATAAACAAGATAGGAATATACAAGGTCAAAAGAGAGAAGGAACAGGGCGCCAGCTATCTCAACCTATGCAACAGGGCCACTAACAAACCAAATTTTGCCAGCGCTGTCTTATTTTTTAAGGTAGCGCTCTATAGTACTAAGCAAGTTATTAATACTGATGGGTTTAGTGATGTAGCTATCACATCCTGCATTTAAAGCTTTTTCCTCATCTCCCTTCATAGCATATGCTGTAAGTGCAATAATAATGGTATCTTTGGTTTGAGGATTTTCTTTTAAGATCTTGGTTAATTGTAAGCCGTCCATTCCTGGTAATTGCAAATCCATAAGTATTAATGCGGGGTGAAATTCCCGGAGCATAATTAATGCTTCTTCAGCATCAGTAGCGAATTTTACTTTATAACCTTCTGTAGAAAGTAGAACATAAACCAACTTTAAATTGATAGGATTATCTTCTACTATTAAAATTGATTTATTTGGCATAGGCTTTTCCTTTATATTTCTTTTTAGATTTCCGCAGATTAATATCAATCCTTATTTTTTTATTTTGAGCTTTTGTTTTCTTAGATTTAGCCACAGGCATTTTTTCGATATGCTTTAAAATATTATTGAGGCTTAGCAATAAATGTTTTGCGCTGATTATGATATCCCCGAGATATTCATGTTGCTTGGGGGACACAACGCCTGCTCTTTTGTCTTTAATGATTTCAGCAAAGCCAATTATTGCATTTAGCGGCGTACGTAGGCCATGCGAAATTTGAGCCGCAAAGTTTTTTTGTTCCAATCGATCCGGGCTAGTTCTCCGGCTAGTTTTGCTTACCTTTTTAGCTGTAATTTTAGATTTGTGCATAGCAAATTCCTAAAATGGATATGTTAGCTGTAAAGGATTTACAATATTTCTACTATATTATAGCCTAGATGCTGCCACGCTTAGAGGTTCCAGGCTAAACAAAATTAAATGATATTTCATGATGTTAGCGCTGTTACGCTATATTAGTAATCTAGGAAATAGCCCATTGGTAAGCGGCTATCTGCTATTGATTTAAAATTAGAAGCACCGGTAATCGTATTTAGCTAATAAATTTTAATAATATTATTAGGGCTTCATTAACTGATTTGTTAATGAAAATCTCTCGGGAGCCTGTTATTTCAAATTCTTTAGCAATAGTTTGTTTATTATTGCCAGAACAAGCAATCCATACTAAGCCTTTTTTTTCGCCATCTTCTTCTACCCCAGTAATAGCTATACTGATTTGAGCTGTGCTATTTTTAAGAGCGCCTTCGGCCATCTGTTTTGCGACTTCTTGGCTGACTGGACCATATGCTTGTAAAGCATAAGCAGATACGTTTAAATTGCTTTCTTTAGCAGCGAGAGAATAAGTGACATAACCTCTCTCGAGTATGGAAGAAGATTTGGGATTTTTAGTAATAAAATAAGCTAGCCCACCACCCGTACAAGATTCAGCTGTAACGAGTGAATAATTTTTATCTTTGCATCGCTTGCCTATAATTTCGATTAGTTCATCTATGCTCTGAGTCATAGGGCACCTCGATCGTTAATTTTTATTTTAAGCCAATTTCTTTAGCAAATTCTTTTTTATAGAGTCTATTGAAAGCAGGTTTTGCAAGCTTGAAAATAGTTTCGGCCAAGCTCAACTCTTGTTTTTGAGCGAGTGCCTTAACTGTTAAATATACTTCTAAAGGTAGATCAACACGTCTAAGCTTAAGCTTTTTGCGAGATTTATTTTGTCGTAGAGTTAATAAACAGCGCTGCCATTTATTGGGAGGTATAAAATTATCAACCCATTCTTGTAATGCTGCTTGGCGTTTTGCTATTGATGTTTTTTTTGCATCGGGGCTAGACCAATTAATATTAGGCAAGCGGTTAAAAGCTTCTTTGGCTTGATGAAGAATACTGAGGCCTTTTGTTGATTTATCAAACAAACGGTTATCTCTCAGCGCTAACGTAAAATAACGATCAACCTGGAGAAAATTAGCGGATGTAATTCCTTTGCGGGGTCTTGGCATGGCGACATCCTCATGAGTCACTCGCGACTCATGAGGGTCATAAGGTCACAACGTGACTGTTTATAAACTAATGATGTTATTGTTCAACAACACTAACTTCTTCAGCTTGCAGACCTTTCTGGCCTTTGGTAACTATAAATTCTACGCGTTGCCCTTCTTCTAAGGAACGATAGCCGTCACCAACAATAGCGCGAAAGTGAACGAATACATCGCCACCCTGATCACGCTGAATGAAACCAAAACCTTTGCTATTGTTGAACCATTTCACGGTTCCTTTTTCACGTGCTGACATAAATACACCT
>CAZXFO010000048.1:0-5988 GCA_964639745.1 uncultured Coxiellaceae bacterium
CGAATATTTGATAATGTCAGCTCTGGCATAACAGCCCATATATTCAAATGCTGCTTCATAAATTATTTCTTTGCCAGCTGAAATAGCCTCTCTTGTCCTCTGCAATGCCCCACTAAAATCCCATGGTTTATTGTCAATCAGTAAACCGCCTGGGAAGTAGCGCCGGGCTTCTTCTCCTACTTTATTGCCTTGATCAAATAAGGCTTGGGTTTCAGGAGTGATAGGGGCCTCTAATTCAGGACGATGGATAGTCATATGAATGTACTTATGGCAGCGGTAACCACGAAGTAGTTTAGTTTTACTTAAAAGTTTGGGTATAAATCTCATTTTTAGTTAGCAACTGTGATGAAGTGCTTATTTTAATCCATTAAAACCCATTTGTCGCAGTGCCTCATAGAGAATAACTGCTACAGCATTAGATAAGTTGAGACTGCGTGATCCGGGTTGCATGGGTATTCTAATAATTTGGTCTTCAGGTAACTCAGCTAGCAGTGTCTGAGGTAAGCCTTGGGTTTCTGGGCCAAATAAAAGGATATCAGTGGGTTGGTATTGAATATCAGTGTGGATTTTCTTGCCTCGGGTAGAGCAGGCTAAGAGCCGTGGGTTGTTCTGAAGCGAATGTGTAAATGCTTGGTAATTATTATGATGATGAATCCGAGTAAGCTCATGATAATCCAAGCCAGCGCGTTTAACCTGCTTATCATCTACGGAAAAACCTAGAGGATGTATAAGATGTAGATCAACAGCAGTATTAGCGCACAAGCGAATAATGTTACCCGTATTGGGCGGAATTTCAGGTTGATAAAGAGCAACAGCAGGCATCATTGTCGTGGCAACTTAATGTTAGGTATTTTACGTGGATCAATCGGCTGAGTAGAGCGTATAGAGTTAATATCTAACCCACCACGACGTGAAGAGCGCCCGTAGACGGTAAGCTCTTCAGGTTGGCAATATTCTAAAATATGCATGAAGATCTTTTCTATGCATTGTTCATGGAATTCATTATCGTTTCGGAATGAAACAATATAACGAAGTAAACCTTCATGGTTAATTTTGTTACCTTTATAAGTAATTTGAACGCTACACCAATCTGGTTGGTTGGTAACTAGGCAATTCGATTTTAAAAGATCTGAATATACTGTTTCACTAACTTTTTCTGCCTCAGTCATCAATAAGCTGGGCTCTATATGATAAGCTGAGCACTCAACATCAAGTTCATCTAAATAAATTCCTTCGAGTCGAGGTTCACGAATTTGGCTTAAGGGTAGCAGCCGCACGATTAATGAAGAGCCGCCTAATCTTTCTTCAAGATCTCGTTTAATGATGCTTTGTACTGTTTCAAGATCGCGAAATGAAGTGTTATTAAATGAATTGAAGTATAGCTTCATAGATTTTGATTCAATGATATTGGTTGTATCGCAACCGTAAATGATTTCAGCAATAGCTACAATAGGCTTTCCTTTTTCATTGAGCCAAGAAACTTCATAGTGGTTCCAAAAGTCATAGCCGTAAAATGGGAGTTTTTGGTCATTGATACCAATGGCTGAGCGGTTTTTCTGTCTTGGAATGGGGAACAATTTTTCGGGATTATAGTGAAAATCATATTCAGATTTCTTGCCAAGTTCTGACTGTTCAGGATAGTTAGCCATGATTTTCCCCATTTGAAAAAAGTGGTTATTTTGGCATTGCTTTGCTGAGATAGCAAGGCTCATAGATATTAAAACAAAGGTAAGGTATGTAATCACTAAATAGCTATTCTAGCTTAGCCCTTGTATCAATAATGGGTAACCCTAATGTTAGTCAGGATGACACTGACAACTCTTTGGCATGACAATAATTTAAAAAGCTTTAGCTATAAAAAATTTTATTTTTTTCTTTCCTTTGCTGGTTAGATGGTTCATTATAGTGGCTAGGTTATACCTAAGGATGGATGTAATGAAAAGATCTATTCTGGCTTTAATGTTGATGTTATCTACACCTGTTTTTGCTGCTTCGTTAGTGTCCTTAACTAAAAGCGAAATTAACGCCATTCTACAAGAAAAAACTGTTACTACTATTCCTGTAGTGAAGTGGTATGAGAATTTGGTTATTCATAATCCTGCTTCAATTTACTTTGCTAAAGATGGCGCTTTAAGCGGCCGTTTTACTAGTCAGCCAGATAATGGCCCTCAAACCGATACCGGGAGATGGAAGATAGAATCTAATGGTCAGTTATGTCTGCATTGGAAAGTATGGGCTAATGCAAAGCCTTCTTGTGCATACGCGTATAAGCTTGCCAATGCCCTAATTTTCGTGAATACTGATAAGAAATTTGAAACCTTGATACCCTTAAATAATATTGAGATTGGTAATCAAGTTAATTAAATAATCAGTAGCTTATCGTATTAAGTTCAAGTAAGGCTTTCAGAGTGTAAACTGGTTCAATCATCATAAAAGGAGAATGAAACATGTTTAAATACTTTGCAGCTTGGTTAGTCGGCGTCCCTCTAGGTGTGTTAGTTTTAATCTACGTTGTTTCTCACACTCTATAAAACTTTCCGCTCATATAAGGAGATTGGTATGTTGAACGAACAATGTAATCAAACTGGCTTTGATCCCCATAAATTTTTACAAAAAAGGCTATCATGGACAGCTGTTATTGCTGGAGCTTTAGTGGGTATCGGCTTAAGCTTCTTGCTCAATATATTTAGTATTTCTATTGGGCTTACCCTTATTAAAACCTCAGCTGAAGGTGCAGTGAGCTTAGCACTGGGCGGCTTTATTGGTTTATTAATAGGGGCAATAGCAACGATGTTTACATCAGGTTTCGTTGCTGGATATTTAGGGCAGCCCTATTGTTCCAATAAAAAAATGGGCGTGCTTTATGGGTTTACATCCTGGTGTATAGGTTTGATCTTACTTGCTATGGTCGCTATGCCTATGGGGCGCTATTTAGCTGAATACAGCCACTTTATAGCTGACCCAACAGTTGTAAGCATCTCTCACGGCGAGCAAACGGGCATGCCAGCACCTGTCACTGCTAGCCCTAAAACCACTACTGATTTGGGTATTGGAGCCTTTTTGGTCTTTGTTATCTTCTTTGTAGGGGCTTTCTCTGCTTGCGTAGGGGGCCATTGCGGAATGAATTGTTCTTGTAGAGAAAACGGTGAGTGTAGCCGTTAGTTCTTATCTATCTTGTCTAAAAAAGCCCATTTATTTGGGCTTTTTTGTCTAAATTAAGCCCCATCAGCGCCATATTGATTACTTATTTGCCATGCTGTATAATATCTGATCAATATGAGGGGCGTATGCCAATAATACAAAAGCAAGCACTTATAGAAAGTCGCTATATCCATGATGCTTATGAAATTGCATACATTGATATACCCAGTAAGGTTGATCCTTATAAGGGCTTCAGTACTTTAGGCGCGGCAGTTGGGAGCTCTGATGTCTGTGTCTATGGTAAAAAAGCAGTAAGGGGTAGGTGTACATATAGTTCAGGTGATACTCGCTATTATAATCCTCCTGTATTAAGTAGTCGCGAGAGTATTCTTACTCAAATAGAAAACAGTATTGACGAAAATAAACCTAGTGAATTAGAAAAGTTATTGAAAGAAGATTTTATTTTAGGTTACGGCGACACTAAAGAGCAGGGTGGATTTCATGTTGATGGTATGTCAAGACGCCAAGGTGATTTTTATACTTATAGAGTTTATACCGCACAACCTACTATAGAATTTTTAATTCTCCATTGTAACAAAGCGTTTAGAGAGCTACTTAATAAAGCTAAAAATGTTGATTTAGATAATAATAGCAATCAACTTTATAGAACTATTCTAGCTAACCTTAAAAATCTCGATTTAAGTAAGGCGGATTTAAGTCACATTGATTTAAATCATGCTAATTTAAGTGGCACAAAGCTAAACCAGGCTAACTTATCTAATGCAACTTTAGAGAATGCAATAGCAGTAGAATGTGACTTTAGAGAAAGCAATATTTCTAAGAAGCAATTAAACAGCTGTAAGACATATGCTGATGCAAAAGTTCCTGCAGGATTATGGCCATATTGGAATGATCAAATGGTTTCTGATATTAAGAATCAACTACAAGAATTAAAAGCGTATGGCATTAAAATTCAAAAAAATAGCAATGGATTAATTAAAGGTAAATTAGCAGAAAATCTAGCAGATAAATTATTAGCGGATATTGAGCAACCAGGAGCCAAATTTAATGAGCACTTTCAAAGGAAATTTCTTTTAAACTTGCATCAATATGATAATGAATTCAAAGATCATCGTTCTTACAAACGGATAATAGGAAATTTAGCTCTTTGTGTAATGAGTGCGGTAATTGGCTATGTTATAGCAGCAGCTATTAATAAATCTGTAAATGGCCATTATTCCTTTTTTTCTGAAACAGCTACGCAACAAAGAATAAAAAGAATAAACAAGGCGCTTATGCCTAGCAAAATCTTGCATAATGATCCAGTAAGAATACTGGCATTAGGCGTCAATCATAACCTTGGTAAAAAATCTAATCTGTATAAGTTTTTTGGGCATGAGAAAGGAAAGCCAGTTCACCCAATTGGAGATGAAAAAGTGCTTTTAAAAATTAAACAATTTATATACTAGCAGGAAAAGTTAAAATCTATACCAGTTATCTAATTTCTTTCGTAACTGCTCAGTGCCAACATTTTTTAATACCGAGAAAGTTTGAAAGCTAACGTGCTCACCGTATGATTCTAAGGCACGCTTAATTTGATTTTCTGTTTGATGTATTTGGTTGTTGCTGAGTTTATCTGCTTTGTTGAGTACCACATGAACGGGGAGATCAAAATGCTTGCTGGCATCTAATAGATCTTGATCCGTAGCTTGTAAAGGGTGACGGATGTCCATCACGAGGATTAAACCTTTCAAGCAGGAGCGGGTATTTAAATATAATTCTATATTTTCCATCCATTGTTCTTTCATTTCATCTGTAACACGCGCATAACCATAACCAGGCAGGTCGGCCAGCCGGCGGGTTTTATCTATAGTAAAAAGGTTAATGAATTGGGTTCTGCCGGGCGTTTTGCTGACACGGGCCAAATCTTTTTGTTGGGTGATTTTATTGAGTATGCTGGATTTGCCGGCATTTGAACGGCCAATAATAGCAACCTCGATGCCTTCATCAGGTGGAAGCTGATCAAGCGAGGCGACACTTAAAAGAAATTTAGCGTTTTGATAATGGTTCATGCTGGCATGATACGGGGTTATGAAAGGATTTACAAATTTAAATTATATTATTAATGCATTGAATAGTAATGAAAAATAACTAAGATGCGTTAATTAATATTACGTTAAGCTTAGCTATTTATAATGCAGCATCACATAACCGAGGAATAGTCATGCTTTTAGATGTAATTTTTAATGATTTTGCCAATAATTATGCTTTATCTTGTACCCATTCTCAGCGCCAGTTTTTAATTAAAAATAAAAATATTATTATTAACCAAGCTTTAGAAAATATTGGCTTAGCAGGACAAAAATCTTTGTCAGATAAAGAAGCTGAGTTATTCAAAAATGAATTAAGCCAAATAGTTTATTTCAATGGTCAGCTACCAAGTTTTTTAGGCAAAGATGAGCTAGAAGACCCTCGTGCTGCTCAAAGCGAAGAAGAAAAATATGCAATTAATGCTCGAAATTTATTAAAGCATTTAGCGCGTGGTGTGCCAATTTCTAGTAATGATGGTGAAAATTATTCTAAAAGCTTTCTAGCAACAAATGAAATTATATATACGTTATTAAAGAAGCGCGATGCAAAAATGATGAAAGCATTGCGAGCAGCAATGCAAGAATTATTTAACAATGCTTTGGCAGTATTGCAGTCAGGTAAAATTACTGCTGATAACGAAAAACAGTATCAGGCATTTCAAAGCACACTGATGTCATCTTATCCCTTTATGGATCCTGAGCATCATGAGAAAGTTGTGCTGCCACAGAAAATTAAAGACTTTTGGCATAAAGACGT
>CAZXFO010000049.1:0-2728 GCA_964639745.1 uncultured Coxiellaceae bacterium
ATTAAACTCTCTCGCTCTATTAATAAGTGATTTAGCCTGATCATTTTTATTAAAGGTATAATCTTGCCCGGCCTTTTGTTCTTGTTCATTTTGATCTGGCTTACCCAAGGATAATAAATAACCCTCTTTGGCTCCTAATTGAATCTCCATATGATCCAGACTGACAAAAACATCACGAAGAATTAAATTAAATTGCTGAACCAGCAGCATAAAATGATGGCTGCCTGATTTATTAAGTGAGGCATAGGCTTGGTAAAAATATTTAATTAAGCGTAGCGCATCTGGAACAATAGAATGAATGAATTTCACCATATCTGGCCAGTTTTGTGCGGTTTTTCCGTATTTTTCAATTTTGCTTTGAATTATTTTTACAGCGTCTTGGCTTTCTTGATAACTATTCATTCCTGAAGCTGAAGTTTGAGTAGCAGCTAATTCGACAATAACGTGATTAAAAGCGTCGCCCAAACTGATTAAGCTTCTTGATAATGCCACCAATATACCAGGCTTAGTGTTATTGCCCTCCTGCTGGCCAATATCATTCACGCCTTGTTCTGCTTTTTGCTCTCTTTGTACTTCGGTTTCTCTACCCGCATTATTCGACTCTTGATCTGACTCGACCAACTTCTTACAGGCATCTGATAAGTTCACACCTGCTGCTACTATTGGTGTATTAACTAACCTCCCAAGAACGAGATCAAATGGCATAACAAAATTTAATAAATTACCGATAATACCTTTGAATAGCTCAGTCTTAGGTGAAAACATTTCTGTTAATTTGCGGATCTTCTGATGAGCGTGCAGTTCAGCTACAGAATAATATAGTTGATTATAAGCTTCAGTAAATTCAGGCAGCCCGCTTAGCCTAGCTCGCAAATCAGAGCGGGGTAGATACCCTTTAGTCATCTCCCAAACGTCGACTTTATATAAATAAGGTAATAACTCCGCATGCGCCTTACTGAGTTGCTCGAGAAATGCTATCGCATCTGTGTAGAAATTTAATAGCTTTCGATAATAAGTCAGCCAATCTTCCTGCTGATCGCATATTTCAAAGCTTTCTTTTTCATAAACTTCAGCTTTATAAAGTTCGATATAAAGCTTTTTATCCTGGAGGTAGTTTTCAGTAACTGCCTGAAATATTTTTTTGCCTAAATCCGATGCTTCAGCTCTATCTAGCTTTGCTTCTTGAGGTGCATCTCCAATGCCTCGACTGTGCTCTGCCATAAGGATGTTATAAGACGCATCGTTCAGAACACCTGCATTGAATAATTCAATTTTCAGATTACCAGCCGTCAGCTTGTCAAAAGTTCTTTGGCCAAGGCGCGAATAATCAATGTCCTTCCCTTGCAAATAATTATCTATTTGGGTTTTATCTAACACACCTGCTTGAATAAGCTGATTATAAAAATTTTTAGCTTTTTGATAGATTTCAATTTGTGACTGATATACATCAGTATCCAGCATTTTTTTTAAATAACTTTCTAAGTCATTTTTGCTTGTAAGCAGGGTATCTCTTAAATGAAAATATATATTGCTTAAGTGGGCTTTATACTTTACTTCTTTTTGTTCATCACTGAGAGATTTATCATTTTCGATGCGAGCAATATCACTCTCTAACTGCTTAGCAACATCCATGTTGGAACATTTATCGATAAGATCTTTATACTTAAATGGCTTATCTTCAGGAGCTTCTGATCTCTTTTCCTCGCCAGAAGATTGATTTTGGCTGCTGGTATTTTCTAGATTTGGATTATTGCTTACTGTACTCTGACCAGCTCCAATCAAATAGCTGCCCCAACCATAAGCCCATTCACCCCAGCCTTGCTTTTGTCGACCATTAGCCATTATTTTTACCCTAAAATTCAAATAGAATTGTGCACCTTATTTTAATCATTTAGTATTAAGGCAACCTTAAAAGAACCCTCAATATGCCTGAACCTGTCTATACTGTAAGTCAGCTCAATCGTGAAGCTCGGGAAACCCTAGAAGGAAGCTTCCCTTTGCTTTGGGTCGAGGGTGAAATTTCCAATTATTTAGCCCATAGCTCAGGACATTGGTATTTTTCCCTTAAAGACTCTCAAGCCCAAATTCGTTGTGCTTTTTTTCGAGCCCGCAATAACCGTTTGAATTTTCAGCCAAAAAACGGCTTACACGTTAAAGTCAGGGGCCAGGTCAGCCTTTACGAAGGCAGAGGTGATTTTCAGCTAATTATTGATCAAATGGAAGAGGCAGGCGAAGGAAAGTTGCGCCAAGCCTTTGATGCTTTAAAGAAAAAGCTACACGCTGCAGGGCTATTTGATTCTGCCCATAAAAAGCCGTTACCTGAAATACCAAAATGCATAGGCATTATTACCTCCCCCACGGGCGCGGCTGTACGAGATATTTTAAGCGTGCTGAAAAGACGTTTTAATTGTGTGCCGGCTATCATCTACCCCACCTTAGTCCAGGGAGAAACCGCGGCACCTTACATTGTGAACGCCATTCGTACCGCCAACCGCCGACAGGAATGCGATGTTTTAATCCTAGCGCGAGGTGGAGGCTCTCTAGAAGATTTATGGCCTTTTAACGAAGAGATTGTCGCTCATGCCATACACGAAAGCACCATTCCTATAGTCAGCGGTGTAGGCCATGAAATCGACTTTACCATAGCTGACTTTGTATCAGATCAAAGGGCACCTACTCCTTCAGGTGCTGCAGAAATGGTAGCACCGGATTGCTGTGAGATGAACCA
>CAZXFO010000050.1:0-9817 GCA_964639745.1 uncultured Coxiellaceae bacterium
AGGAAGCGGCTCGTAGTTCATTGCGCCATATTGCTTTTCTAACTCGACAGAAGATGGATGCATAGGGCTAATCCTTCATAAGTTATAAGGGGTCCAGGCTCTTACATACTATAGAGGATATTATCGTTTGAGAAGAAGGAAATTGTGTGTTCTAGAAATAGAGAAAGAGTGTTTTCGGCGGTTGTCCGCTGAAGCCCATAATCCCGACCAGGATGGGAACCTCTGGACTACGTTTTAGGCTTTCCTGGACTTTCCACTAAGACACTCCAGGACATGCACACCACGTTCCAAGTTAGCCCCCGATATCTTCTTACTTGATGGTTTCAGGACTAGTTCACAACCGAAAACACTCATCTCATAGAAGAGTATAACCAAGATTCCCACCTTTTCAAATTTTATACAAAAAAATTTATTTAGAGTATTATAATATCAGTTAAGACCACGAGACTCAGGTAGGCATAGAATTTTTGCAGTCTTTACATTACCTTCGAAGTCTCATTTTTTTACTGATCACGCCTTATAAGGGATGAAACGTTTACTCTTTAAGTGTTTGAAATTTAATTAAAAAAATTTGGATAAAAATCAATGAAGAACAAAAGGCCTATTATTATTCCTGAATTACCCGCCCAAATACGTTCATTAACGAACGAAGGTTTGGGTGTGGCAAGCATCGAGGGCAAAACTACTTTCATCGAGGGGGCGTTACCTCAAGAAATAGTGAAATATCGTTTATTCAAACAACGACGTAACTATGATGAAGCCGCTTGCGTTGAAGTGATCACACCAAGCTCCGCCAGAACACTACCGCCATGCCAGCACTTTGGTATTTGCGGCGGTTGCAGCATGCAACATTTAGATACAGCAGCCCAAGTGGAATGGAAGCAAAAAATTTTGCTCGAACAATTGCAACATATAGGTCACGTTACACCCGATAGTATGTTGCCGCCGTTATCAGCTTCTACATTAGGTTATCGACACAAAGCTAGACTAGGGGTTCGTTACGTTGAGCAGCAAAATAAAGTCCTAGTTGGTTTTCGACAAAAATTTCGCCATCAAATAACTGACATTCAGCTATGTCATGTACTACATCCGATCATTGGCACGCTTTTACCTGCATTGAGTGATTTAGTAACGAGTCTTTCAATTAAAGAACATATTCCGCAAATTGAAGTAGCGATCGGTGATGAACAAGCTGCACTAGTCTTTAGGCATTTGAAGCCGCTATCTACAGAAGATTTAGCCAAGCTTAGCGCTTTCGGTCAGGCCAATCATATACATATATACTTACAACCTAATCCGCCTGAACCGATAAATCTCCTATGGCCTCAGAATATTCCTCACCGCTTAAGCTATCGCTTGCCTGATTTCAATTTAGAGATTTTATTTCACCCTATGGATTTCACTCAAATCCATGTCGAAATTAACCGCTTAATGGTAAAGCAAGCTATTACCTTATTAGACCCGCAAGCAGACGAGAATATATTAGACCTCTTTTGTGGTGTAGGTAACTTCTCTTTACCTTTAAGCCGTTCAGCTAAAAAAGTTACTGGAATAGAAGGCAGCGAGATAATGGTCGAAAGAGGATATGAAAACGCAGCTCACAACGCCATTACCAATATCGAGTTTTATGCTGCTAATTTATTCGAGCTTCCCGTAAAAGCTGATTGGTACAATCAAACATACCAGAAAATTTTAATCGACCCTCCTCGTACTGGCGCTAGAGAAATAGTGGAACAAATTTCTCGGTTTAATGCCAAACGTATTGTTTATGTTTCATGTAACCCTGCAACCCTAGCCCGTGATGCTAATATACTAGTAGAAACGCAAGGTTATAAATTGCAAAAAGCAGGTGTCATGAATATGTTTCCTCATACTAGCCATATTGAAGCAATGGCAGTATTTGAAAAAGAATAAACTGCAAAACCATACAGAGGCATAACATAAGGAGGCTTTCTTATGGTGGATAAAAAATCAGTCTTAACCTATTTGCCAGATGGCAAATTGGATCTTAACGCCTGGATTGATAAAGCGCGGCATTTTTATCATGTAGATGATACTCATCTAATTGAAAAATCAATCGAGGTCACCGAGCAATTTGCTAAAGGATTTACTACTTTTTATGGCAAATCGTGCCTGGAGCAAGGCTTAGAAATTGCTGAAGTTATCCTACAGCTTAAATTAGACCAAGCAGCTGTTGCTGCTGCCATGCTAACTCCAGTTATTTCTTATGCACACATTACTCCCGAGAAGATATCAGAACATTTAAACAATGAAGTCTTGCTGTTACTGAAAGGTATCGAGCAGATGGAAACTCTACGCAGCATACAAAAAGGCATTGTCCAGCGTCATGACTATACCCAGATTGATCGGCTCCGCAAAATGATTTTAGCAATGGTCAATGACGTTCGCGTAGTTTTAATCGAATTAGCTGAGCAACTTGTCATTATGCGTGGCATAAAAGACATTGCGCCCGGCGAAAGAAAGCGCATAGGTGAAGAAACCCGTGACATTTATGCGCCTCTTGCTAATCGCCTCGGCATAGGCCAAGTCAAATGGGAGTTAGAAGATTTAGCGCTGCGCTATATCGACCCCATCACTTACAAAACAATTAGTGAATATCTTTCAGAGCGCCGTGCTGATAGAGAAATTCGCATCCAAACGATGATTTTCACTATCAAAGAGCATTTAGACCAACAAGATATCCCCGCAGATATAATGGGACGAGCCAAGCACATCAACAGCATATATAATAAGATGCTCAGCAAAAATCTAACCATTAAAAATATTTATGACATTAGCGCTATCCGCATTATTGTTCCTACTATAGAAGATTGTTACAAAGCGTTAAGCATAGTACACAGCCTTTACGAACATGTACCGGAAGAGTTTGATGACTATATTGCCACACCAAAGCCTAATGGCTACCGATCTATCCACACTGCAGTAAAAGGGCCAGATGAGAAAAATTATGAGCTACAAATTCGCACTTATGAAATGCATGAAGAATCTGAACGCGGGATTGCAGCGCATTGGCTATATAAAGAAGATAAAACCAATCTAAAAGAATATAAAACTAAAATTAATTTTTTACGACAACTACTCGATTGGCACCGCGAAGTAGCTGAAAACTCTTCAGCAGCAATAAACGCTCGAGTAAAGCAAGATGATTATTTAGATGATCAAATTTATACCCTAACGCCAGCTGGAAAGATTATAGACTTACCCAAGAACGCCACGCCTATTGATTTCGCTTATTCAATTCATACCGATGTAGGGCATCATTGCCGTGGCGCCAAAGTGAATGGCCGTATTGTACCCCTTACCCATGCCCTACAAACAGGCGATCATGTTGAAATTATTACGGCTTCAGAAGGAAGCCCTAGCCGCGACTGGTTAAACATTGAATCAGGTTACGTTAAAAGTTCAAGAGCACGTTCCAAAATTAGTCAGTGGTTTAAACAACATGAAATATCCCAAGCAGTGGAAACTGGAAAACATTTAATAGAAAAAGAATCCACACGATTAAAGAATGTAGATTTAGACCGAGCCGCACAGAAGCTACATTTCAAAGACACCACAGCCTTAATAGCTGCATTAGGCCGCGGCCAAATTAAGATATCACAATTAACTCAAACTACTCCGAAAGAGCAGCCCTTAAATATTCCCCAGCCAACAGGTAAAGCCTCAGATATTGCATCAGGTGTAGTTGTTTCTGGGACACGAGATTTTCTTACCCGTATTGCTCGCTGCTGCAAGCCTATTCCACCGGAAGCTATTACTGGCTATATAACTTATGGCCGTGGCATCTCCATTCACCGCCAAGATTGCCGCAATCTTACCTCTATTGACCCCACTCGTTTAATTGTCATTAATTGGGATCAAGCTTATGACGGAGCTTATGCAGTTGACTTAGATATCCATGCACAACACAGCACCGAACTGCTTAAAGAAATTACCGGCGTGTTTTCAAATGCCAAAATAAATATGATTGCAATGCGATCATTAATGAGTAACAATCATCGTTTAGCATGGGTAAATACAACCATTCAGATCCATGATGTGAATGAGCTGACACAGGTAGTCGATCACCTAAAACAGTTACCACTTGTTATAGAGGTTAAAAGGAAAAAATGAGCCAGGGAAACTTATTGGGCAATAATGAGTCTATATCCGCTATTGATTGGGAACTCTGCTTAAAACTCGCTAACAATAAAAGTGAAATAGCCGAAGAAATTTTGTCTTTCGTTTTACTACAATTGCCAGACGACCTAAGTGACATTAAACAGGCTTTTGCTAAAACAGATTACGCTGAACTATTACGCTCGGTGCACAAGCTGCATGGAGCACTTTGCTATACTGGCATGCCCAAGCTCAAAAATATTGTTTCTGAATTTGAAGGCTATCTTAAGAAGAAAGAATTTGAAACCGCAACCATACAACAAATGATGACTCACTTAGAAACTGCGACTCAAGAAGTATTAAGCGCTGAAAGAAAAGCTTGAAGAAATGACATCTAAATTGGCTCGGCATAATTCACGACTCGCATAATGAAGTTAAACTTTATGAAAAACAGTGTCGAACAAGCAATAGCTAAAGTCCCTGAAGCAACCCTCCTATTTTGGATAATTAAAATCGCAGCTACTACATTGGGAGAAACTGGGGGCGACGCAGTAACTATGTCTATGAACCTGGGCTATATTATTGGAACTTTAATTTTTGCTTTAATATTTCTCGTTACCGTTATTATTCAAATCAAAGCTAAAAGCTTTCGCCCCTTGCTTTATTGGACGACTATAGTTGCAACAACAACGGTAGGAACAACTCTAGCAGATTTTGCAGATCGTTCCCTGGGAATGGGTTATACCGGGGGCTCTCTTTTATTGCTTTCATTGCTAATAACCTCTTTATTTCTTTGGTATAGTGTCACGGGCACAATTTCTATTAATACAGTCAGCAACTCAAAGTCTGAGCTTTTTTATTGGATGACTATTATGTTTTCTCAAACTTTAGGGACTGCTTTGGGTGATTGGGCTGCGGATTCGATGAGCATGGGTTATCTAGGAAGCGCCTTGGTGTTTGGCACTTTGCTCATCCTTTTGACTGTTCTTTATTACCGAACAACCTTATCACGCACCTTCTTATTTTGGACGGCCTTCATTCTTACGCGTCCACTGGGAGCCGTTTTAGGCGATTTTCTAGATAAGCCTATTGCTTCAGGTGGTTTAGCCTTGAATCGATATGTTGCCACTATTTTTCTATTAGCATTTATTCTTGGCTGTATTTTTATTTTCAAACAAAGGCCAGCAAAAAACGCTCATTGATTACAACATTCGCATTCATTATTTTAAATTAATTCTAAAATTTTATCAGGGCAATCTGTAAACACTGCATCAACGCCCCATGAAAATAGCTCTTTAGCACGTTGAGGATCATTAACGGTGTAAGCTAATATCGGCTTTTCTAATGTTTTTAAATCGAATACTAATTGATGACTTAAAATCGTGTGATTTAAATTAAATGAGGTGAAATTTAACTCACCATCAAGCTCAACCCATAACATAGCATCCAAGCTATCTATTAAGCAGCCTAAACGTGCACTAGCTGAATGTTTACGAATCTCACGTAAAATATCCATAGAAAAGCTCGAGAATAATGGTGGTTCCAAATAGGCAGGCCAATGGTTAGCAACCACCTCTAAAACATTACTTACCGCTGCTTTCTCTTGTCCTACAACGGCCTTTATCTCAATGTTTGGACTCATTGAGTTCTCACTGAGGAATGACAACAATTGTTTTAAAGTTGGAATTTTTTCTCCCGTAAATTGCGAGCCAAACCAAGAGCCTGCATCAAGAGTTTGCAAGACGTTATTGGTAAACTTATTCACCTCACCCTTAGCATTAGTCGTACGATCCAAAGTTGTATCATGAATGATTACGGGCTCATCACAAGCAGTTAGCATCACATCAAATTCAACCCAACGTGCGCCTAGTTCCTTGGCTTTTTGAAAAGCAGCCATGGTGTTTTCAGGTGCATAAGCGCTGGCACCTCGATGCGCAATAACTGGCGGATTAATGTTTAGATTATAAAGATCCATGTGCAAATTGAATTCCAATAATGCCAGCGACAATCAAGAAAAGAAAAAACGATTTACGCCAAGAAATGGATTCGCCGAAAAGCAAGACACCCAAGAACATAGCTAAAACAGTACCAACACCCGACCAAGTAGCATAAGCAATACTAACCTCAATAGCTTTAAGAGCAAAAGTCATAGCTATAAAAGAAAGGCAGTAAAACACAGCCATGGCTATGGTGGGTTTAATCTTACGGAAACGCTGAGATAGTTTCATTGACAGGGTTCCTAAAACCCCAAAAATAATGGCCGCTATTAAGGCGCACCAACTTTCTGTTAATAACAAAAGATGGCTCATGCTAATCGTAATCCTATAACTCCGACAATGATTAAAAACAAAGATATGGTTTTAATAAATGTTAGAGGCTCTGAAAAAATAACCAGGCCGATAATAGCTAATAATAGCGTTCCTAATCCTGACCATATGGCATAAGCCATTCCCATATCCAAGCGCTGCAAGCTAAAAGCTAAAAATAAAAAAGATAAGAAATAAAACACAAAAATCATTACCGAGGGGCCAAACTCTGTAAACCCATGAGAGAGTTTCATCGACGTAGTACCAGCAACCTCCAATAAAATGGCTAACAGCAAACAAATTGCAGTAAGAAATTTACTCATCCTGTGCATGCTGTTTCTCTCTTGTTAAAAGTTCGTATTTTGTTTGCAATTGATCTGAAGTTTCAGGGTGTGCAGGATCGAGCACAATACATTCGACAGGACAGATGGCAACACACTGTGGTTCAGCAAAATGGCCAACACATTCAGTACAGTGGTCTGGCTTTATTTCAAAAATGATTTCGCCTTGATAGATGGCATCATTAGGGCACACAGGAGCGCATACATCGCAGTTAATACATTCGTCGGTAATTTTCAAAGCCATAAGTTTAAGCCGATACCTTATCATAAAGAGCCTTAGCAATTGGCTCAGGAACAAAACTACTCACGTCACCCTTAAATAAGGCAATCTCTCGCACCAAGCTAGCTGAAATATACATATATTTTTCAGCGGGCATCAAGAATACTGTTTCAACATCAGGGTTTAAAAAACGGTTCATACCTGCTAACTGGAATTCATAATCAAAATCAGCCACGGCGCGAATACCTCGCAAAATCACTTGCGCGCCTGCATGTTTAACAAAATTGGAAAGCAGCCCGTCAAATCCTTGAATCTTAACCTTTTCATTATTATTCAAGACCCTACCGGCCAATTCTATGCGTTCAGCTAAACTAAATAAAGGTTTTTTGCTGGGATTTTCGGCAATAGCCAATATAACTTGATCAAAAATCTTAGCAGCCCGGTTAATTAAATCGATATGCCCAAAAGTTATCGGGTCGAAAGTACCGGGATAAACTGCAATTTTCATATAAACCCCTATTTTTCAGGATGATCCTAGCATAGACTTAAGCAACCATCTGATCAAGCTAAGATTCAGGCTATAATTATATCAATAAAAAAAGGAATCAACATGTACGAATTTAAGCTGAACTACGATAGCAATAACGAGCCCTATATAGTTACACAGCTTGAAGGCCAAGAATTACTAAGCTCAGCTAAGCTCAATAAAGGCTGCGCTTTCACTTATGAAGAAAGGCAAGCTTTTCAGTTAAACGGCCTTTTGCCTCACCAAATTGAAACGCTGGAGCTGCAAGTCACCCGTATGTACGAACAATTTCAAGAACATTCCACGAATCTCGGAAAAAATATTTACCTCAATATGCTGCACGATTACAACCAAACGCTTTTTTATAAATTAGTAAGCCAGCATTTAGAAGAAATGTTACCTATTATTTACACACCAACCGTGGGAGAAGCCGTTGAAAAATTCAGTCTCGAGCATCGCAAACCTCGCGGACTTTACATAAGCTATCCCGACAAAGATCGAATTGAAGAAATACTTGATCATCGCTTACCTAAAGATGTAGATCTAATTGTAGCAACCGATGGTGAAGCCGTTTTAGGCATTGGCGATCAAGGCATCGGAGGCATCAATATTGCTATTGCCAAACTAATGGTCTACACACTTTGTGGTGGCATTAATCCGCACCGAACCCTACCCATTCAACTTGATGTCGGCACCAATAATGAAACGCTACTTAATGATCCAATGTATTTAGGTTGGCGACATGAACGAATTGAAGGTAAAGCTTATGAAGAGTTTATAGAAGCTTTTGTAATGGCAGTTCATAAAAAATTTCCTCAAGCTTTATTACATTGGGAAGATCTTGGCCGCGTCAACGCACGGAATATTTTAACTCGCTATCAAGACAAAATTTGCACCTTTAATGGTGATATTCAGGGAACAGGTGTAGTCACAGTTGCCTGCCTATTAGCAGGCATTAAAGCTAGCGGCATTCCTTTAAAAGATCATCGCATTGTTATATTCGGAGCTGGCACTGCAGGCATAGGCATTGCAGATCAAATCCGCTTAGCTCTAGAACAGAGCGGTTTAAGCTACGAAGAAGCCCGCAAACATTTTTGGGTAATTGATAAACCTGGCTTATTGACCGACCTCACTAGCCCTTTGCTAGATTTTCAAAAACCTTACGCACGCCCCGCTCAGGAAACTAAATCTTGGCAATTAGAGCAACCCGATTATATTGGGCTGTATGATGTTGTTAAAAATGCAAAGCCTACTATTTTAATCGGCTCTTCAGCTGTATTTGGAGCGTTTACTGAAAAAGTTATCAAGGCTATGGCCGAGCATGCTGTGCGCCCTATCGTATTACCTTTGTCCAACCCGTTAACCAAATCAGAAGCCACCCCACACGACATTGTGCATTGGACAAACGGTCAAGCCATTATAGCGACTGGAAGCCCCTATCCCGACGTTGTGTATGAAGGAAAGCTGATTCGCATTGCACAATGTAATAATGCTTTTTCATTTCCGGGCATTGGTCTGGGAGTGATTGCTTCAAAAGCTCGATACTTAACCAACAGCATGTTATGGGCTGCAGCGCAGGCACTTAGCCATTGTTCTCGCTTGCCTGAAGATTTAACGGCACCCATCTTGCCCAAATTAACTGAGTCAAAAAAAATCAGACGACAAATTGCATTGGCGGTAGCTAAACAAGCTCAGGAGGAAGGCATTGCCGAGATTGATTCCTTATCCGATATAGAGCATATTATCGACACTATGATTTGGGAACCGAGATATTATTCTTACAAAAAGCCATGAACAATCGCCAATTAAACTACCTCAATGAAATGGGCATTCCTGTTTGGGAGCTCAGATCACCTTCTTCTTCATCTTCGCCTGTTGAAACAGCTTCATTAGGCTGGGATAGTTTGCAACAACAAGTCGCTAGTTGTACTGCATGCAGCTTACACTGCAGCAGAACACAAACGGTTTTTGGGGTGGGCAATCAGCAAGCAGAACTAATGATTATAGGTGAAGCTCCTGGCTTTTATGAAGACCAACAAGGCGAGCCCTTCGTTGGACGAGCAGGTCAATTATTAAACGCCATGTTGAAGGCCATAGGCCTCGAGCGTGATCAAATTTACATCGCGAATGTTTTAAAGTGCCGCCCCCCTAACAATCGTGACCCTCAACCCGACGAGGTTGAAAAGTGCACGCCTTTTCTTGATGAGCAGATTAACTTAGTAAGGCCTAAATTACTTTTGGCAGTCGGTCGTATTGCTGCTCATTATTTATTGAAAAACAAGCAAGCACTTTCAAGTTTGCGCAA
>CAZXFO010000051.1:0-9272 GCA_964639745.1 uncultured Coxiellaceae bacterium
GGTGACTCGTCCGGGTTGCGAACGTATTATTCATTATGCTTTTGAATATGCCCGCAAGCATAATCGCAAAAAAGTAACCTGCATGACCAAAGACAATATCATGAAAATGACCGATGGTATTTTTCATCAAGTCTTTAACGAGTTAGCGGCAGAATATCCCGATATTGAACACGATCATTATATTGTTGATATTGGTGCTGCTCGGTTGGCAACTGATCCACAACGATTTGACGTGATAGTTACCACTAATTTATACGGCGATATTTTGTCGGATATTGCAGCGCAAGTCGCAGGCTCAGTAGGTCTGGCGGGGTCTGCTAATATTGGTAATCATGTTGCTATGTTTGAAGCTATTCATGGCTCAGCACCGGATATTGCCGGTAAGAAAATCGCAAACCCATCCGGTTTATTAAATGCCGCCGTGCAAATGTTGGTGCATATTAATCAGCCTGATGCGGCAGCTTTAATTGAGAATGCTTGGCTAAAAACATTAGAAGACGGCATTCACACCGTTGATATCTATTCTGCAGAATACAGTAAGAAGAAAGTAAATACAGATGAGTTTGCAGATGCGGTTATTGAAAGGCTTTCGCAAAAACCTTCTCATTTTAAATCCGTACAATATAAATCAGATGTCAAAGCTAAGATTGAATGCTACGGCGAACTTAAGGCTCGTCCCCAAGCCCAAAAAGCTTTGGTTGGAATCGATGTAACTATAGATAATAATTTAGATGTTGCAGAATTGGTGCAAAAGCTTGGTAAAATCAAAAGCCCGTTAGAATTAACCGTGATTTCCAGTCGGGGCTTAAAAATTTGGCCGAATAGTATGATTGATGCGCCTTATACTCAGCATGCTTCCTGCCGCTTCCAGTCTTCAGTGGATATCAATAAATTATTGCCAGTTAAATACCAAGATGTTCTTGATTTGGTGCAACAATTGGCTGAGCTTAATATTGATGTGGTTAAAACAGAAAGCTTATATACCTTTGATGGTAAGCCGGGCTTTAGTTTAATGCAGGGTCAATAAGATAAATAGGCTCTTTATAGGGCCTATAGTTTTGCTGCTCCACGAGAAATTCTATCGCATATACCTAGCCACGCATCAGTCTGGGGCACTTCTTCAATAATAATTTTCTTAAAGCCCTGCTTATCTAATTCACGCAAGGTGATGTAAAGCTCATGAGCAAAGGGGTGAGGCTCACCCGACATTACGATCCACTCGATACCTTCGCGCTGAAAAAGCGGCTTGTGGGTGGTGATAACGGCTATAGGCAGTTCAGTTTGCTGTTCAATGAATTTCGGTAAATCGTGTGTAGCGATCATTACTAAGCTGGTTTCAGGCGCATAGTGCACGTGATCCATGCCTGAAACACGCGGTGCATCTTCTCGCGAGTAAGAAACAGGTTTTTGTATGATTTGCTCAACCTCGGCGCGGGTAATCATGCCTGGCCTCAAGATAGTAGGTTGGGCGCGGCTTAAATCTAAGATAGTTGATTCAATTCCAATATCACAGGTTCCACCTTCAAGTACTAAGTCCACTTTACTACCTAATTCTTCGCGCACCGCATTAGCTGTAGTAGGACTTATGCGGCTGAAGCGATTAGCGGACGGGGCTGCAATACCACTCTTAAATTCTTGTAATACAGCTAAAGCGACAGGATGAGCCGGAACTCGTAAGCCAATGGTGTCTTGCCCGCCAGTCAATAATTCAGAAACTTCAGGACGTTTTTTTAGTATTAAGGTTAGAGGACCAGGCCAGAAGGCTTGAGCTAACTTTTCTGCTTCAGGTGGAACTGAGATTGCCCAATCTTTAACCTGGTCAAAAGAAGCTAGATGCACGATTAAAGGATGAGTAAATGGTCGTTCTTTAGCCAAAAAGATTTTGGCAATAGCCTCCGGATTACGGGCATCAGCACCTAGGCCGTAGACTGTTTCAGTTGGCAAGCCGATTAATTTGCCAGATTGTAGTAAATCGACAGCTTGTTGGATAATTTCCTGCGGCACTTGCTCAATCTCTCACCATTTTAGACGAGAGCAATCTATCATATTTATAGGCAAATTGGCTATTTTGCTATAGAATTTACCGAATGTATTTATAGGTGTCTTCATGGAACAATCGGTCGAACAAACTACTGAACAATCTGCGGAAATCATTCCTCTTGCTAAAGTTCGAGGCGAGGCTTTAACTGTTTTGCCCCAAGACTTGTACATTCCGCCCGATGCTATGGAAGTAGTGCTCGACGCCTTTGAAGGCCCGTTAGATTTATTGCTTTATCTTATCAAGAAAGAAAATATTGATATCCTCGATATCCCAGTTGCAGAAGTCACGCGCCAATATATGGAATACGTTGACTTTGTTAAAGAGCTATCGCTTGAATTAGCTGCTGAATATTTAGTAATGGCAGCACTTTTAACTGAAATCAAATCACGCATGCTTTTACCTCGTGTAGAAGATCCGACCATAGAAGAAGATCCACGTAGCGAATTAGTTAGACGTCTGCAGGTCTATGAACAATTCAAGAAAGCAGCTGCAGCTATGGATGAATTGCCCCGTGAAGGGCGAGATTTTTATGTTGTGCAAGCTGATGCTTCACATATGTCTATTGAAAAGCCGCAACCAGTTGTTCATCTTAAAGATGTGGTTCTGGCTTTTATGGAAGTTATCCGTCGCGCTGAGCTGGTAGCTGGCCATAAAATTAAACGCGAAGTAATGTCTGTTCGTGATCGCATGTCACAAATCTTGATGCGCGTTCAAGAAGAAGAATTTGTCGTCTTTACTAATCTTTTTACATTGGAAGAAGGTCGTTTAGGTGTTGTCGTGACTTTCTTGGCCATGTTGGAATTATTAAAAGATAAAGTGATTGAATTGGTTCAAGCAGTACCTTTTGGCCCTATACATATTACAGTCGCCACCCAGACTACAGAACCAAATTTAACGCTTATTGTTAATGATGAAGCTCCACAATCACCGGAACATGATCTGACGGACGTTCCCAACTCCTAGGTGTTTTATCAATAAAACAACGTGCACATTGCTCTGCTAAAGCAGGGCTTGCTAAGATGTGATCGATACGTAAGCCCATATTTCTCTTGAAAGCATTTAAACGATAATCCCACCAGGTAAAACTTTTTTCGGGTTGCTCTTGTAAGCGAAAACAATCGATTAGCCCGAGGTCTATCATATTCTGTAGCATGGCCCGTTCTGCTTCACTAAAAAGCACTTGTCCTTCCCATTGTAGTGGGTCGTGGACATCACGTGAGTCTGGAGCAATATTAAAATCACCCATAATCATCAGTTTTTTGTGGGTGGCTAATTCTGTTTTCAGAAATTGATTAAGTTGCTCAAGCCAAGACAATTTAAATTGATATTTTTGTGACGTTACATGTTCTCCGTTAGGAACATAAACATTCCAAATGCGAATATTTTTAAAAGTACCAGCTAAAATTCTTCTATCTTCACAGTTAAAACCAGGAATATCTTTAATGACATCTGTTAATGGTTCTTTGCTTAAGATAGCAACGCCATTATAAGTTTTCTGGCCGCTGTAAACGCAATGGTAACCTGCTTTTTGCAGATCATCATAAGGAAATAAATCGTCGGTGAGCTTGGTTTCTTGCAAAGCTAAAATATCGGGCTGATTATCCTCAAGCCATTTTAAAATATGGCCAAGGCGAACGCGTAAGGAATTGACATTCCAAGTGGCAATTTTTAAAGACATAATATTTCTTACAAGCTGTAGTAAAGATCGAATTCTACAGGATGTGTTGTCATATTTAAACGTCTAACTTCTTCACGTTTAATGTCGATATAAGAGCGAATTATTTCTTTAGAGAAAACACCGCCTTCTAACAAGAAAGCATGATTTTGTTCCAAGCAATTTAATGCCTGCTCTAATGATGTGCATAAGCTAGGATAAGTTTGTGCTTCTTCGTTTGATAATTCATAAAGATTGCGATCAACTGCATCACCTGGATGAATTTTATTGCGAATACCATCTAGCCCTGCCATTAATAGTGCAGAAAAAGCTAAATAGGGGTTAGCAAGCGCGTCAGGGAAGCGGACTTCGATACGCTTTTCTTTAGCAGTGAAAACATGGGGAATGCGAATGGCTGCAGAGCGATTTTTAGCGGAATAAACTAAAGTAACCGGAGCTTCGAAGCCCGGCACTAATCGCTTATAGCTATTTGTGCTGGGGTTGGTAAAGGCATTTAAAGCACGTGCATGTTTGATGATGCCGCCAATATAATACAGTGCCATTTCAGAAAGTCCTGCATATTCACTACCATCAAATAAATTAGTGCCGTTTTTTGCCAGTGACTGATGGCAATGTAATCCACTGCCATTATCACCAACTAAAGGTTTAGGCATGAAAGTCACGGTTTTGCCATAAGCATGAGCCACATTGCGAATAACATGTTTAAAGATCTGCATTTCGTCAGCTTTAGCCAATAGGGTGTTATAGCGAGTAATAATTTCATTTTGATTGGCGGTTGCAACTTCATGGTGGTGCACTTCAGGCGATAAGCCCATAGCCTTTAATGATTGGCACATCGAACTACGTATATCATGGGCGGAATCAATAGGCGGCATTGAGAAATAACCCCCTTTGACAGAAGGGCGATGCCCGGTGTTTCCCTCTTCAGAAAAATGCCCGCTATTCCAGGCTGCTTCTTCTGAATCAATTTTGTAAAAACAACCGTTCATATTAAGATCCCAGCGCACATCATCAAAAATAAAGAATTCAACTTCTTGGCCAAAATAGCATTCGTCAGCAATTTGGCTATTTTTAAGATAAGCTTCAGCTCGTTTAGCAACAGCGCGTGGGTCACGCGCATAAGGAGCCTGAGTTGCCGGGTCGTGCACATCACAACGAAATACGAGGGTAGGGTTCACGCAAAAAGGATCTACAACAGCAGATGCTTCATTGGGAATTAAGATAAGGTCAGAGAGATTAATGGCTTGCCAACCAATAATAGACGAGCCATCAAACATTTTGCCGTTTTTAAAAAACGCGTCATCTATTCTATCTATAGGTAAGGTGACATGGTGCTCTTTGCCACGTAGGTCAGTGAAGCGCAAATCAGCAAATTCGATATTATGTTTCTCAATCAGCTTTTTTAAAAAACTAGCCATGATTCACCTCACGTAATAATTTTTAATGTTTTTTATATCGTCTTTTTCTCTCTCTTGATTTTGACTTAATAAATCCAAAAAACTGTAAAGTACTTTTGGTGATGTAATAAAACATGATAATGGCAATAACAGTTGGAATTAATAGTGGCAAGGTGGACATCCAGTCGTGGCGTAATACTAAGACGGCAATTTGGGGTGAATTGGGGTTGTACCAGCAAGGATAGCTGCCGCCAACATCAAATTGGTTTAAAGTCTCAGCTTCTGCTTCCTGGTCATGATGATAGGCTTGATCTAAACCATTCCCCGTTACCCATACTTGATAGGGTGTGTCGTTGACGAGATAGCTTATTAAAAAATTAGCCCGGTAGCGTATGTTCTTATGTCCAATAGTAGCTAGCTGTTTAGCTTGCACAGTGCAAGAAGTTTGGGTGAATTCATCGTCGACTAATTTATCCGGCAAGATATTATTGTAATAGACTAATTCAATGTAGCTTAAGCAAAAAATAAAAATAATAACTTGTGCAAAGTAAACAAAAGCGCGTCCGCTTAAAAGGGGTAAGTTTCTAAAATCCATTTTTTAATCCTTAAAATAATCCCCCTTCTGTAGAAGGGGGAAGGGTCTATTTCTTATCCTTAGAGCTGGCACATGAAGATGAGCAGCAATCTTTATTCATAAATTGGAGAACTACGCCGAAAACATATCCATATATGAAACCAAAAGCGAAGCCCCAGGCTGCACCTACAAAACCTCCAACAAACGATGCTTCATATCCATGGTAGATCACAGCGGATTGTTCGATTACGCTCATACCGTATCCCAATAACCATCCTACCCAGCCAAGCGCTAGCAATAAGACAGCGTTTGTGACACCAAATGCCATGCCGAACTTAAATCCCTTTTTTACAAAAGCACAACACTTTTTGGAATTAGCCCCACAAGAACCGTACATACTCAATCACCTCCTTTGTTCAAGTAAGTTACAACCACATGATACCCTGTTAGTATGTAACATCCTATCCTTCTTAAGTATATACAGTATTAGCAAAATCGTTGTAACAATTTTGCATTTTAAATCAATAGGTTGCTAAATCTTGATCAAGAATTTGGTTCGAATCGAGGATTGCCTCATTTGCCAAAGTTTGATATTTTTGGCTCTCCTTAAATGAGGGTCTTTTTATGTATAAAGCCGGTTTAGCTGTCTTATTTTTTGCTCTCGCTTTCTTTAATGTTGCATACGCAGAACCTCGCAATCTCGATTTAGCTAAACAAGAAATAATTCGTTATTACAATTCCGGTGAATATGAAAAAGATGTGGCTCGCACCATCGATCAAGCCAAGGCTTATTTACAAGCTCGTCTCGAGGCGAATAAAAAAGATCAGAAAAAACTCGCAATTGTTTTAGATATCGATGAAACCTCATTATCCAATTATGCCGATATGATCAAAATGGGTTTTGGTGGCACGCTAAAAGATATCGAAGATGCTGAAGGTAAAGGTACTGATCAGGCAATTAAGCCAACATTAGAACTGTATCAATTCGCCAAAGCGAATAATGTCGCAGTGTTCTTTGTTACTGCGCGTCATGAAGTGTATCGCCCTGGCACTGAATTGAATTTAACAAATGCCGGCTATAAAAATTACGATGGCTTATATTTATTGCCTATGGATTATAACGAAAAGACAGTTGCTACATTTAAATCCTCGGTTCGTAAAATGATTGAAGATAAAGGTTATGACATCGCGCTCAACATCAGCGACCAAGAAGCTGATTTACGTGGCGGCCATGCCGATAAATCATTCAAATTACCTGACCCTTTTTACCTCGTACCATAAAGCTGAGTTATTGGGCGTCATACCGATCTAATGAAGGCAAATAGAGTCTTAATTAACACTGCCACCACTGGCTCCTTGTTCCTGTCACCCCTGCGAAAGCAGGGGTCTTGGGATTAGCTTATAGAGCGGGCAGATTCCAGCTTGCGCTGGAATGACAGATGAGCCGCAACCCCTTCCGTGATCCAGAGCCCACGCAGCAGGCATGGGATCCAGGTTTTTTATTTTAAACGCCATCCTGCTTGCTAGTGCTTTTACCAAGACTGCAAAAGCCGTATCATGTTTGGTTGCCAGCAGTGGCGCGTTCCGAGGCTGAAGAACAATGTGGAGGCTAACTAAATGCCAATAGATTTCAATGCCATTGAAAATAATAAGGTAGAGAATTTAGATTTACTAGACTTGTTTTCACCGGAGTTCGCAAAAAAAATTGCTGCTGCATTGGTATATAATACGAGCATTAAAAAGATTGATATTTCTTATTCAAATATTATTGATGAAGAATTTGAGCTTATAGCAAACGCTCTCCTTAAACGTAATGCTGTATTAGAGAAGTTGAATCTACAAGATACTTTATTAACGAATAAAAGCCTTCCTTTGATAGCAGATCTATTAGAGCAGAAAAAAGTTACCAATATTAATATTAGCAACAATAAATTCGACGAAAACTCTGAAGAGTTTAAAAAAGTAAAAGCGCTTATAGAGAAAGAAGCTAAGGCTGAGAACAGGTCTTCTAATAATTCTGCTAGCTCTATTAAAAAGAAAGATTCTGATTCCACCCTAATAGATTTTAACGCAGTTAAAAATAACGAGATTGCTGACTTGGATTTATCAGGAATATTTACACTTGATTGCGCAAAGGAAGTCGCAGGAGTTTTGGTAGTTAATACTAGTGTGAAGAGGATTGATATATCTTTCTCAAATTTACAAGATGATGAATTTGAGGTGCTAGCTAAGGCACTCTCTAATCGATCTGTATTAAGCTACTTAAATATCGAGCGTAATTTATTAACAAACAAAAGCCTTCCTTTAATTGCTGATTTGTTGCTGAAGAAGAAAGTGTTAGAAATCAATATAAGAAAAAACCAATTTGATGAAAACTCAGAAGAGTTTAAAAAAGTGAAAGCTCTCATTGATAGTAAACATATGGCTTATAAAGAACTTTCAACTTTTGACGAAAATTCTGTTAGAGATAGGGCTATCACAAATAATGAGATTAAAGATCTAGATATCATAGGTTCGTTAATTACATTAGAATACGCACAAAAATTAGCAGCTTCTTTGGCAGTTAATACTAGTGTAGTAAGGTTTGATATTTCTTTTTCAAATTTAGTGGACGAAGAATTTGAGCCTATAGTTAGTGCCCTTCTTAAACGCAGGGGCGTTCTAGATGAATTTAATATACAAGATAATTTATTAACGAATAAAAGCCTCCCCTTAATAGCCGATTTATTAGAGCAGAAGAAAGTTATCAATATTAATATTAACAATAATAAATTCGACGAAAACTCCGAAGAATACAAGAAAGTAAAAGCGCTTATAGAAAAAGAAGCTAAGGCTGAGAACAAGTCTTCTAATCCTGGCGATTCTATTCAAAAGAAAGACTCTACTTCCACCAATTCCGCTGGCTTTTTTAACTCCAGCACGGCGACCACTCCTAATAACTCTACGCCAGAGTCCAACACACCTGAAAACGGTTCACCTTTAATTCAAGGTAAAGGGTTAGGGAATAATTAACTCGGTCAGTTATTCGGAATAAAAATCATCTGCACTACATTGCCGTCAGGGTCTTGGCAATAAAAGCTGCGGGTTTTGTCGCGATGATCTTTAGGAACGGCGCTGATGGTAACGTTTGCTGCACGTAAATAATCATGCCATTGGTCGACATCTTCTCTGGTGTTTAAGAGAAATCCTAAATGGTCGAGCCGTTGATGTTTGCTTGGGGTAAAATCGGTAGGGGCACGATGCAGTGCTAAATTATCGCTGCCTGAAGAAAGATAAACATTGTCTGGGTCGGGTTTCCAAACTAATTCCATGCCTAACAGTTCAGTGTAAAATTTTTCACAAGCTTCTAAATTTTTAACAAAAAGGGCAATGTGCCTTAGTCCGCCAATTTTATTGGGTCTCATTGAGGATGTACCTTTTTAAGTTCTTCGCGTAATGCATTCAAAATAACTGGATAACTTTTCTCATGAAAAATGCCCGAGCCTAAAATAAACATATCGGCCCCTGCTTTAGCTACTTCTTGAATATTATCTAGCTTAATTCCACCATCGATGGCTAAGCGTATATCTCTATTGCTCGCTTGTA
>CAZXFO010000052.1:0-2705 GCA_964639745.1 uncultured Coxiellaceae bacterium
TTTAAAGCCAGAGTTGCTTCTAACAATTCAGCTATTTTATTAAACCCTCTTTTTTGTGCTTTAGAGAGTGCCGAGCGTCCTAAAGGATCTTTTACATCTACTTCTGCGCCAGCGCTAATTAGAAGCTCTAACATGGGTAAATCGTTTCCTTCAACAGCGGCCAGAACTGCGCAACCTTCTTCATAGCTTTTTTCATTAACATCACAACCAGCTGCTATTAAGGCTCTTACCTCATCTATTTGGCCTTGGTAGACTAGATCAATGATTGCCACTCGCCGCCCTGTCATCATAGGTATTACCCTTTAGGATAGTAAATAAGGTACATTATATCGCTAATGCATTTAATGCACAAATGAGAAAAATATGTCCTTTTTAAGCCTGACAACGTGTTGAAATTAGTGGTTATTCTTGAGTTTATAATAGTCCTCATTCAAGTGTACCAGGCATTATTCTCCTAGAAGGCGGTTTTCCAGTAATAGCTAAAGATGGTCAGCACATAGGTTCAATCGGTATCAGTGGCGCCAACCCTGAGCTTGATGGTATATGCGCACAGGCAGCTTTAGATGCTATTGAAAGAGACTTATGATGGAAATATGGGTCTTAATACACTACCCATTTATTTGAGTCGTAATGGGGCTATTTTTAATATCTCAAACAGAATGCCTTTGGTTGTTATTGGCATTTGTTGTCTCGGTATCTCTTTTAGCACTATATTGTTCAATTTCATCTGAAAGCTCTTTAAGGTTTGATCCATTTTTACTAACCTAACTTATCTTATCTCTTGCGCCAGTATCCTATTTTGTCCTCATCATTTAGAATAGCCATTAACTTAATGAAAGCAGAGGAGGTGATAAATGTTTTCACAATGGAGCATCCGAGCGATTGTTGATTGGCGAAGAAGTTGGCTCATTTGAAAATCTTCTCTCAGGTTTGCAGAAGCTAACGATACCAGCAGCTAAATATCAAAAATTCACAACACAAGCAGGGAACATGCCAGAAGTGGTTATTAATGCTTGGCAACAAAAATGGAAATGACATCACATGATTTTGGTGGAATAGAGCTTACTTTGCTGACTTTGGTTTTTATGATCAATGCGCAATTGACCTCGCTAATACGGGTCTCGATATTTATATTGGAATTAAATGAGGTTTTTAAATGAATATGGAATATAAAAAATGAACGAATTAATTTATCAAGGTTTAGGCGCAAATTTAAATTATGTTGAAGGCCCTAAAAATGGCAAACCATTGCTATTGGTGCATGGGAATATGGGGCGATGGCAGGAATTTTCACCGATTATTACAGAGCTTGCCTCACACATGCATGTGTTTGCATTAGACCTGCGAGGACATGGTAAATCCTCACATGTGCCAGGTACTTATACTTTGCAAAATCATTTACAAGATGTGGCAGCTTTTATCAGAGAAAGGATAAGATCACCAGTTATTTTGTTTGGTATTTCGCTAGGCGGTATGATTGGTTTGATGGCTGGTGCACATTATCCTGAATTAATCAGAGGCGTTGTAACCGCCGACTCTCCTTTAACATTGGAGACATTGCGGCCTAATATTGAGTCTCAGCGGAGTTTAGGACACCGTATGATTAATTTTATTAAAACTAACCAAATCGATAAGCTTTATCAAGAAATCAATGATGATTTTTCAGCAGAAAGCATGTGTGCCTGTGATCCTGATGTTATTGTAGGAACATTTGATCGATACGAAGAAATGGTCTTGGGATATGACTTAGAGAAATTATTTCCGTCAATCAAATGCCCTGTTTTAATTATGCATGGCGAAGAAAAATTAGGAAGCATGATAACGGATAATGACATGTGTAAAGCTAAAGAACTACTGCCACAATTAGAGCATCTTAAAATAACAGGCGTAGGACATTCTCTTTTAATGAATAAAGAAATTGTTTTAGAAGCAGTCACGCGGTTTTTGAGTATGTATTGAAGCAATGCAAGGGGGAGGGTTGTGAGTAATTTCAAAGATTTCATAAGAAATGATATTGAAGTTCTTAAGAAAGATCATGTTGATATTGTTGCCTATGATCCAGAATGGCTAACTAAAGCTAATATTGAGATCAGTAAGCTAAGAGAAATATTGCCAGTATCAAAAATTATTGATATTCAGCATGTCGGCAGCACGGCTATTCCAGGAATGGCGGCAAAACCAATCGTGGATATTCAAATCGCTGTTCATTCGTTAGAAGAAATGAAAGTGATTGCTATTCCTGCCTTACAAAAATTAGGTTATGAGTATTGGTACGAAAATCCTGATCCTGAACGTATGTTTTTTGTAAAAGGTATGCCACCTTTTGGTGAAAAGCGAACCCATCATGTTCATATTGTTGAGCCGAGTTCAAAACATTGGCGCGAAAAAATAGATTTTAGAGATTATTTGATTGCTCATCCTGAAATTGCAAAAGAGTATCAAGATTTAAAAATAAAATTGGCGAAGCAGTATACTTATGATCGTGAAAAATATACCAATGCCAAAGGTGAATTTGTTAATAGGATTTTAAAGTTAGCTAAAAAACAAAATGGATAAATATCGTAAATGAATATTCCAGTAATTTTATATAAATATCGTGCTTTCAATGAACGCACAATTAAAATGCTATAGTGAAAAGACGAATTGGCTAGTTTTTACTGATCATTGGCGTGCTATGTTTAGGATAATGGATAATGTCGTGAATT
>CAZXFO010000053.1:0-5627 GCA_964639745.1 uncultured Coxiellaceae bacterium
ACTTCATCGGTGTGTCGATGCTCAATACCGGTATAAGTATCTTCCTCATTTTCACGGATAATGACCAGATCCATCTGCGGACATTTAGTCGCTACATAAGGGTAATAAGATACACAGGGACGTACGTTAGCAAATAAACCCAATGTCTTTCGTAAGGTTACATTTAAACTTTTATAACCGCCGCCTTGTGGCGTTGTGATAGGTCCTTTTAATAATACTTTTGTTCTTTTTAATGATTCCCAAGCTGAATCCGGTATACCGGTGGTGTTTCCTTCTAAATATACTTTTTCGCCTACCTCAATAATTTCAGCGGCAAGTTGTGCTCCCGCAGCTTCTAAAATTTTCAAAGTAGCCCGCATAATCTCAGGGCCAATGCCATCGCCGTATGCAATTGTAATTGGGGTTTTAATCGTCATAATAATTCTCGTTATTGTAATGCTTGTTTAATCGCAGCGACCACGTTTTCCATTTTCATGGAACGCGAGCCTTTTATCAAAAATGTAGAGTTGGGTTGTAGCTGCTCTCTCACAGCGTTAATTAAATGCTGTTGATCTTGAAAATGCTGCGCATTATTACCGAAATTCTTGCTAATCTCTTGTGACAGCTCACCATAAGTATAAAGTTGATTGATGCCGGCCTCGCGTATCGCCTGCCCCATACTGGCATGCAGATCAGAAGCATTATCACCTAATTCTCGCATATCACCCAAAATTAAAATCTTATTACCTGCAAAACTAGCTAATACTTTTATAGCAGCTTGCAATGAAGCGGGATTAGCATTGTAGGTATCATCTATGACACACACCTCTTTTGCTAACTTATGCATTTGCAACCGGCCGCGAGCAGGCTCGATCGCCTCCAAACCTAATTTAATTGCGTTGAGATCGATATTTAAAGCTACACATGCAGCTGTTGCTGCTAATGCATTTAAAACATTATGTTTACCTAATAATGGCAGCACTAAATCAATTTGACCTTTTGGAGTCTGTATAGTTAACGGCTGCTGATGGTCATTAGATTGATGAATACTAGCACTGATATCTGCTGAATTATTTAGCCCAAAAGAAAGCGAACAATGCTTACCTATTAACCCCTTCCAATAAGTAAAATAGGCATCATCTGCGTTTAAAATCGCTATGCCCGTAGAAGCTAAACCTTGAAATATTTCACCTTTAGCCTTAGCAACGCCCGCTAAATCTGAAACACCCTGCAAATGAGCCGCTGCAGCATTATTCACAATCGCCACTTGTGGCTTAACTAAATCGGTTAAATAAGCAATTTCACCAAAATGATTCATTCCCATTTCGATAACACCATATCGATGATTGGCATTAAGGCGAGCCAGCATCATTGGTACACCTAAATGATTATTTAAATTGCCTTCAGTTGCTAGCACGGCATCAGCTCCTACTGCAGCACGTAAAATAGAGGCAATCATATTTTTTAAAGTAGTTTTACCATTACTACCGGTTAAACCGACTATAGGTAAGTTAAACTGCTGGCGCCAGGCTTTAGCCAATTGACCTAATGCTTGCACGGTATCTTTTACTAAAATCTGTGGAATCGTTGCCGCTGTTTTTTGCATTACGAGCGCTGCAACAGCGCCTTTTTTTTGTGCTTCATCAACAAAATGATGACCATCGTGGTTTTCACCTTTTAAGGCAACAAACAAACTGCCTGGGATGATATTTCGACTATCGGTACTGATACCTTGAAACTCAATGGAATCGTCTTCTACTGCGACGTTTAAAATAGTAGCTAATTGCGCTAGGGTAAAATTAATCATATATCACCTTCTTCTTAAGCTCATTATCATAACCTATCTTTAATGAAAGGCCAAAAAGCTCAATAAAAAAGGCTGAAATTATTCGTATTTAAATCCGAGGCGAGAAAAATGACCCTCTAACTCGTCGATATTGTTAAAGCGGATTCTGACATAACCGCCTCCTCTATCCTCGCACTCAATCTGGACACGGTTACCTATATGCTCAGAAAGTGCCGTTTCCAACCCGCGGATATTGGGATCGCTATATTTACTATCTTGTGAAACTGGCTGTAGTTTCTTGGCCTCTGCCTCTAACTTGCGTACACTCCAATGCAAGTTAACGCAGCGTTCTGCTAAAGGGAATTGTTGATCTAAAGCTATACCCGCTAGGATTTTGCCGTGTCCCTCAGATAACTGGCCGCTAACGAGATATTCTCGAATCCGCATATCAAGCTTCAAAAGCCGTAATGAATTGGTAATGGAAACCCTGGATTTACCGACAGTGGCTGCAATTTCTTCATGAGAATATTGAAACTCATCGATTAAGCGTTGGAAAGCTTGGGCTTCTTCTATGGGGTTTAAATCGGCTCGGCTAATATTTTCAATAATGGAAGCCTGGAGCGCTTGTTCGTCGTTATATTGCCCGACCAAGCAACTAACTTCGCCAAACCCCGCTAATTGGGCAGCACGCCAGCGTCGCTCACCAGCAATAATCTCATATTTAGTATTAGAAATCGGCCGTACCACGATAGGTTGCAACAAGCCGCCTGTGGTCTTGATAGAATCAGCTAATTCTTGTAATTGCACAGGATCGAAATGCTGCCGGGGCTGATATTGCCCCCGCACCAGAAATTCGATGGGCAATTGTCGTAATTCGGGTTTTTTAGCCATTGGGGGGACCTTTATTATTTCGAATAAGTAAGATTAATAGATATGAAGAGTAGCTGCAATAATAAGGATTAGAACATTACATTATTATACTTAACATGCAGGAAATGGTAATTCACCTTTAACCATAAAACATTCTACTGGAAAGACAAATGCATTTTCATTCAAAGCATTAGAACGGATAAACTCCACCGCATTTTTATTAATTATGCATATCCATGATTGGAATGAATTGTCATTTGGCTCTTTTTTTAAAAATACTTTAGGAGAAAATACTCCTACATTGACTCCTCTATCAGGATCTCTTGCCGATACGTAATAAAAAGATTCAACCCTATCATTACGCATAGCAGCACCAAGGCTTTGACTTTGATTATAGGATGAAGGCGATGAAATTGTTGGTGTAAATTGAGAAAAAGGCATTTTCGTAAGATCTATTCCTCTTGAGGTTTTAATCTTAGCTGAAAAAATTTTAAAATTCGTAGGTATATTTCCAAAATTTCCTTCACTAGCCCGTAAAAAGTATAATAGGTAATATGCCTATTCAGCAATTGCAGTTTGTATCTTTAAAGAACCATACCATAAACCCCGCTCAATATTACTACCAAATCTCGAGCCCCTTGGCAGTGGAGGATACCTGAATGGAGTGTATAACAATGGATGTAACCCTAATAAATCAGGTTTTATTTCTGGTTTATTTAACTCTAGCAGCTCTTCTAGAATGACCACCTCATCTAATGAGTCAACTAGCTTCCTTGTAGCTACTTTTTCTTGATCCTCAATGATACGCCAAGCTTCTACATCAATTGAGGTAATATAATTTTTCCCATTGCAGTCTATCCAAATATTTTTTGGCATTATTAATTTTTTCCTCGCATTGCGTCCAGATACTCTACAGTGTGTATTAGCCCTGGAATAGTTTGCACAAACTCAATCGGCACAGCACCTAAATGTAAATTTTGACACTGCATCCATTGGCGACACTTTTCTGTATTACCACCAAAAAGGATATCTAGACTTCGATATAGCCGTATCAAAAACAATGCGAGCTCCCCCTCTTTAGAAAAGGGATCAATATAATAATCCTGTCTATTAAAAAATCTACTAAGTGACGATTCGCTGAATCCAATTATGGCTGAAAGCTCGTGTCTTTTTATGGATAGCTGTTCTACTACCTGTGATAGGGCTTTCTTCAAGACGCGTTGTTTTTCTTCCTTAGTACTACTTCTCTTAATAGATAAGTCCGCGGCATGCATAGCATTTTCCTCCATTTCATATGAAATTATATGACGATTTTCGTTCATTTGCAAGTGATTTGCCAGTCTTGAAATTCGATTAATATCGATAACCTCTTGATTTATAAGGTCAGATGAAATTAAGGATCAAATAGGAAGGAGAGGAAGTCGCGCGGATTAGATCATAAAGCGAATTGAGCAAGGATGCACTTCAAAGCGGGTAAGAAATTCGCCTTAAACCCATCACGTTAACTAGCTGCTTCAACTTCGTAAGGCTCAAGATGACGGCATGCCCCACAAAGCGAGCGTTTTATAATTTTTATGGCGCGCCCGGAGAGATTCGAACTCCCGACCTCCTGGTTCGTAGCCAGATACTCTATCCAACTGAGCTACGGGCGCAACATTAATACAACTTTCTTTTTACTCCACCATGTTACTGGCGGAGAGAGAGGGATTCGAACCCTCGATGAAGTTTTTGACCTCATACTCCCTTAGCAGGGGAGCGCCTTCGACCACTCGGCCATCTCTCCTTAGAATCCGGCGATTGTACCCTAGTTACTCTTGTTCATCACTAGATTTTTTAGCAGAAGTTTCTTTCTTTTTAGCTGCTTTTTCTTCTTTCTTAGGGGTTACTACAGTGTTCCTTTCTTGCTGGATACGCTGATAGATTTCTTCACGATGCACAGATACTGTCTTAGGTGCATTTATGCCAATACGAACTTGGTTACCTTTAATACCAAGCACAGTAACGATGATATCGTCACCAATTATTAGGGTCTCCCCGACGCGTCTTGTTAAAATTAACATAACTCTATTCTCCTTTTTACAACCTGAATTTACGCCTTTTCGCTTCCCTTTCCATTATTAGAGCCAGTTTTTTGCGTTGCCATTGATCCCAATGGCGGGTGGGCCCCATGGTGGCTTATATCCTAGCCACTTTTGAAACGTGCAATAGTAAACAAATTAATCAGAATGTGCAATCAAAAAATTGGTTTATTTTTGCCTAGCTTGGCAAGAGCTGCGCAGAAACAATCAGCCCGCTTCAGCTAAAGGCAACTGAATCTTATGAGGAATTTTATCTAATTCAAAGGCTTGGTGAACGGCTCGTACACCAGCCTCCAAATATTCTTCATCAATCACCACCGAAATTTTAATCTCAGAGGTTGCAATCATATGGAGAGGAATACCTGCCTTACCCAAGGCTTGGAACATAGTACTTGCCACTCCCGTTTGGGTTCGCATGCCGATACCCACAATAGAGAGCTTAGCGACTTTGGGATTGTTGCTTACCGAGACTGCTTTTAACTCTTGGGCTAATTGATTCACAATATTCCAGGCATTCATGTAGTTTTTGCGATGAACGCTAAAAGTTAGGTCAATAGCATTATTGCTGGTGTTCTGCGTGATAATGTCGACTTCAATATGAGCATCGCTGATTTTGCCGAGAATATAGCCTTCGATACCAGCACAATGCGGCACTCCAGAAAGCGAAATTAATGCTTCTTCTTTGCTAAAAGCAATTCCTGAAACTACACGTTTTTGAATCATTTTGTCCTCACTGGTCACGAGTGTCCCGGCACCGGGATGAAAAGTTGATAAGACACGCACTGGAATATTATGCTGACTGGCTAACTCTACTGAGCGCACTTGTAAAACTTTGGCACCTAAACTGGCCATTTCTAACATTTCGTCAAAGCTTATCTCATTTAATAGTCGAGCTTCTAATATTAAATGCGGAT
>CAZXFO010000054.1:0-9069 GCA_964639745.1 uncultured Coxiellaceae bacterium
TAGATGATGAAGAACGAGATCATTCTCATGAAATTCTTTCTCAGCTGAAAGTGCCGGATGGAATGGGTGTCATATTACGTACTGCCGGAAGCGGCCGTAGCTTAGAAGAATTGCAATGGGACTTAGATATTCTGTTACGCCAATGGGAAGCTATTCATCAAGTTACCAAAGAGCGCCCTGCTCCTTTCTTGATTTACCAGGAAGGCAACGCGGTCATCCGTACCCTGCGTGATTATCTTCGTAAAGATATCGATGAAATTATTATCGATGACAATGCAGTTTATGAACAGGCTCTTAATCATTTGCAATTGATCAGGCCAGATTTTATTAACCGGGTGAAGTCTTATAAAGATCAGACTCCGCTTTTTACCCGTTTCCAAGTGGAAAGCCAAATTGAATCTGCTTTCCAGCGTGAAGTAAGACTACCTTCAGGTGGCTCGATCGTGATCGATCGTACTGAGGCCTTAGTTTCAATCGATATCAACTCAGCTAAAGCGACTAAGGGTGGCGATATCGAAGAGACTGCTCTTATGACTAACTTAGAGGCAGCTGATGAAGTAGCTCGTCAATTGCGTCTACGCGATATTGGTGGTTTAATTGTTATTGATTTTATTGATATGTCATCAATTCGTAATCAACGTGAAGTGGAAGAAAGATTAAAACGTGCCTTAGGTATTGATAGGGCTCGCGTGCAAATTGGCCGTATTTCTCGCTTTGGTTTATTGGAAATGTCTCGTCAACGTTTGCGTCCTTCGTTAGGTGAATCTAGTCAGATCACTTGCCCTCGTTGCACAGGCCAAGGCAGTATACGTGGAATTGAATCATTAGGTCTTTCAGTGATTCGCTTAATTGAAGAAGAAGCGTTAAAGGAAAATACCGCACAAGTCAGAGCTATATTGCCAATAGAAATTTCCACTTACATTTTAAATGAAAAGCGTCCTGCTATTATTGATATTGAGAAAAGACAACAGGTCTCTGTGATTATTGTTGCCAACTCTCATATGGTTACTCCGCAATATAAAGTGGAACGCATACGTGCATCTGATGTTGGTGATGAGTCTAAAACACCTAGCTATAAGTTAGCTCTTGAGTCAGAGCAAGAAGCCAATAATGTCACTGTTACCGTGCAAAAAGCGACACAAGAACCAGCTATTAAGAGTATTATTTCTCAAGCTGCGGTTGCGGCGGCTCCTGCTCCAAGCGTGCGTCCCGCTCCTACTGGTGGAAGCCGTAGTTTATTGAAGAGAATTATCTCTTATCTATTTGATACAGATGCCCCTGCTTCTACTCAACAAGAAAAGCCTTTCCGTTCTGACCATCGTAAACCAATGCATCACCAACACCGTAAAAGTGGCGGTAGACACCAGAGAGGTGGACGTAACAGACGTGGCCCCTCAAGGCATAATCAAGGTCGTTTCGAAGCGCGTGATCGTGGACGTGATTATCGTGAATCGCATGATCGACATAGCGACGATCGCTACAGGGATAAAGAAAGTCGTCATCAAAGTGAGAGAGAGCAAAATTATAAACCACACCCTGCACCCATGCGTGAAGAACATGGTGAAAGTTTTAGCCAACACAAGGAACCAAAACAATCTCATGTGCCTACCATGGATTTTGTTGAACCCAAGGTTGAACATATTGAGTCATCAAAGCCCGCTGTTGAAACCCAATCTTCAGTTATGGGCAGTGAAAAACGTATGCGGTTTTATCCAGGCCAATCACGTCGTCGCTTTGAGCCTTCAAAAAAATCGATGGCCATGCGTCGTGCTAATGTTGATAAGCAGTCTACTACCCCTTCAGATACCGAAGGTGATAATAGCTAGAGACAAATCCCCGCTCTGCGGGGATTTTTTAACCTGTCAGAAATATTCATTCAGCATAAGCTGATATGTCATCTGCTTTAAATTATATTTGAAAAAGCCTTAGTGCGGCTTAGATAGAGAGCCCGCGCTCACGACTCAGCGTGTGATTTGACTGAGATCCTGTAAATCCAATCGCTGCTGTTTTTGCTTGATGCAAGCTTCGAAAAAACGAAGCTCTCAGGCCAAGAGCAGCCCCGCCAGTGAAGGACCATCGCCGCAGCCGTTTGCTCACGACAGATTTATCTCCCTCAGAACCAAAAAAGTGAGTTGTACCAATACCAGAGAGGATCTCAGGCGTACCGTTTGAAAAATCGAGCCGATAGGGAGTTTGACCTGCCGCGACATTTTTAATGCCCTTCTTAAAAATTCCAAAGTCACAACGCTGCGAACGTGCTTGCAAGGCAGGATAAATAATCGCATCGAACGCATCGCTTTTGCGACTACGCCAGCCGCCAAGGTTAAGACGCGCTTTATCTTCAATATTGTCATTGTTAACATTTGCTTCAAATATCGTAATGAAATCAAGAAAAATTTGCATAGAAAAAAGAAAGCCTGATTTTACAATATGATTAGGATCAGGAGTTAATGCTTGCCTGAAATTTTCAGCAATCTGTAAAAAAATTGGTAGTGTTAATACATCCCTCCAATGGATATTGTCTGTTATCTCTTTGCATTCTATGATTTCTTGACAGGTAGTTTCTATGGCTGCAATGTATGAAGCCATTGTTTTTGCTGTGGCTTCATCAGAGCCAGGCCCAAACCATATGGATTCTTGTTTATCGCAATGAATAGGATTTTCAAAACAAGGGCGTAAACGCTCAGCTAATCCGAAATTTTTTTCTTCAGGTGTCATGTTTGGTGGATTGCGATCACCCGCTGCTGCAACTATTTGAAAGGGTGTTCCTTCAATCCATTGGCCGTGTGGGTCTTGAATTTTAACAGGGATAGGTAAGCATTTGGGATTTTGTTGCGCTAACGTAAGGGTATCTTCTATCTTGATATGCCATAATAAATTAAGAGCAATCAACTCTGTTAATTGAGCTCTCTCCATATATAAGCATAAAACAATTAAATTACCATAAAAGGTGGGAAATTTGGGTTGGCCAATTTTATTTTTAAAAGCTCGCTTACTGTATTTAAAATCTTTTGTGCCTATTTTACCAAAAAAAGAGAGAATCAGACCTTTGATATCAAATGGAAGTTCATCCTCTATACTTACAGCTTTTTTTCTAGATTTCTTCTATCGCTCACTGTCATTACCATCACCTCCTAAGGTGCAATTATTGAGTATTTGCATAGATATATGCCAAAATATTAATGAACTATTAAATTAAAATTTATTAAATAAATCAAAATGATTTTATCTACCTATTATATGTACCTATTTTGATTTTGGTAATTGCAGCCATATTTAATTTATATTTATCTTCAAATGTCATAATAATGGTACGATATGCTGCGTAAATGTTGAGTTATCATTTTTAACAATCAATATTCATTGATAATTACTTAACTGTTAAGGAGTTAGGCTCACCATTAGGCTGAGTCCCATCCGACTGCAAAACTGAGGAATGTGTAGAGTTAAAAAAGTTAGGCTTGCTGGAAGAGCCGCTATTAGGCAAGTTTATTGGCTGAATTGAAACCTGATTAGCGGGTGATGGCGAAGATGGCGTATCTGTATCACCATTTTGTTTTATAATTTTAGCAGTGGTAGATAAGCTGGAATTATCATCAGGCCCTATTTTTTTAGATGTTGTCAAAGGCATTTCTGGCGGAAGTTTTTTTCTTTTGGAGATATCATTCAGATCTTCTGACTTAACGAAAAAGCTTTTAATTCCGGCCCAGACGGCTTTTCTACCGTTAGCATCATAAAGTACGCCTGCGACACCGCCTACAATGGCTCCTAATGCGCCAAAAAGACTGACTGCTAATATCATTCCAGCGGGCCCTGAGAAAACAAAACCAACACAGCCTACAGCAAAGCCAATAACACCACCAATGGCTGCGCCGACATTTGCACCTGTTGTGATACGTTGAGTCCAGGGAAGTGATGATGCTTGTTCTTCTTTCTTATAATCATGAATGATTGCTTGACCCGTTTCGGGATCAATTCGCTTTTCTCTAACATGGCGGATCCTACGCATTGCAATAAGGCCTAGGCCCCAACCAATAAAACCGGCAATAGCTGTGCCGATGGGTGCTAATAGTAAAGCTGCCGCTGGATTAATAACACAAACAACAGCAGCACCAATAAATGCAAATACATTAGCGCTGCTTCTGCTAACATAATCCCATGAGTTTTCGGGGTCTGATACTTCACCAGGAGGGTGTAATTTTTTATGAATATCTTTACCATAAATTGAAAGCGCTATGGCTCCAATCGCACTACCAATTGCTGAAATAATAATACTGCAAAGGATGGGTCCAAAAAATAGATAACCTAGCCCTAAGCCAATAATAGCCCCTACTCCTGCGCCTAGTACCATACCTGATCGTGGATAATTATTGCGAAATTTATCTTTATCATGATGCGGAATATGGAGTGGTTTGTTGCCAACTTTTTTATCTTGGATGGTAGTAATAATTTCTCGAGTTAATTCAGGAGAGTTTTTAGTTAATAATAAGCTATTAAAAATTTTCCCAATTTTGTTAAAAGGTAGATTTTTTAATTTATTTATTTCTTCCTCAGTAAAGCCAGCCTGTTGCAATTTAATTTTTTGCCATTTATTACGATGGCAACAAAAAATATAATATTCATTTTGTTCATTAACGATTAATGCAGCATTATTAGATTGAGCCGATATTGCATGTAGTTCTTCTTCTGAAATGGTATCAGCCTTTACTAAACCTAAATCCCATACTTCTGCTGAAAAATAGCCTCTACGATCTTTACTAAATTTACTGGTTACCCAATTAACAAGCGGCACAACGAATAATCCGAAGAAAAAGCCAGCTACTCCCATTAAACCGCCCCATAAGCTTATGCTAAATGAAACCATTGCAGCTGAAGCATGATGTACGGTGGCAGCTACAACACCTGCAATAGCTTGCCCAACGGATGTGCCGAAAGTTAAACTGGTTTTAGCATATTTCGACCAGCCCTCGGTACCGGTTATGGCATATTCATGTTTGCTATTTGCGGGGATGCCTAATATTTTTTCTCGTACCAACCAATAAGCAAAAGCAAATAAACCAAATATAATGCAGCAGATGTCAGAGAATATAAAAGAAAATATTCTTCTTGCACCTGAGTTTTCAAGGCCAGAAATATTGGAAACTGCATTAGCGGCTTGACCAAACTGAAATCCTAGTGCTGATAGGTTTTTAAAGTTTCGATATAGAGGATTAGTTGATGTCCTACCATTATTATCAATATATTCCGGATCTTCTTCTTTAATTTTCTTGGCAATGAGCAGAGCTTCGCCGCTTGCTAATGCCCGGCTATCTCCAGGCTTTATATTTTCATAAAATCTGCTGAAATTTTCTTCAAAGTAATCAGCATTTATATCTAATTGTGTAGCTTTACTTTTTATAATGTTATTTACATAATACAATCGGTTTTTATATCGAATATAAGCGCCATCAGTTTTAATCTTCAATTGACGCGCTGCTTTTTCAATTTCTTCCGCTTCAATTTCATCTAAATTACTTTTAGATTTTGACTTCTGCGCTTTTATACTGCTTTCAATTTCATTTTCGTCAAGCCAGAAAATTTCATGCGAGCCAAGACGATAATATTTCTTAAGCATATAATGCAATAAAATACCCATTACTAACCCGGCACCGTTACCGATAGCATTTGCTGTTAATATATCGGCAGTAACGGTTTCATTACCCAGGCTAGCATCATCAAAAGACTTGATGCAGTAAGCAGCATGAGCCCCTGCGCCTAACGATTTGGATGGCTCAACACAGCGGGAATAGTTATTGGCAATGGTACGTTGGTTATATTTTTCAGCTTTTTTAGTTAAATCTTCGGGAACCCGGTTTACAGGTTTATTCTCAGGTACGCTATCAGCTTCTCGGTTATTCACGAATGGCCGCCTCGGCATTTAAGGCTTTGATTTAGCATTAAATTGAGCCTGTATCATATATAAATATAAAAAATTTACAATAGGCGCAAAATAACATACAATATTGCAAATTTTGCAACAATGATGAGGTAACTCCTAGTCCAATGTCAGAATTTTTCATTAATGATGCTTTGTCCTTTGTGAGTGTTGTGGAGGAAGGCAGTTTTGCAGCTGCGGCTAAGAAATTGTTTATTTCCACCTCTGTAGTTAGCAAAAGAATTTCTCGTTTAGAGAACCACTTACGCGTACAGCTGATGCAGCGCACGACCCGCACCATGGCGCTTACCGAAAGCGGCCAATTATTTTATGAACGCTGGAAACGCATTAAAGCTGAAATGAGTGATGCTGAGGCCGACGTTAAACAACACCATCAACACCTTCGCGGGGTTTTGCGCATTAATGCTCCTATGAGTTTTGGCCAAGTGCATTTAGTTCCAGCTGTTAATGATTTCATCCAGTTATACCCTGAAATTCAAATTGAGCTTATTTTAGGAAGCCAATATGCGGGTTTTATTTATAACGGCCTCGATTTAACTATATTTATCAAGGACTTGCCTGACACGCCTTTACTGAAGTCGCGCAAAATTGCGGTAAGAAGTACTGGTATTTACGGTTCCCCACATTATTTTGACCAATATGGTAGACCTCAAAAGCCTGAAGATTTGACACAACACAATTGTCTAATTTACCAATCTGAGCCTGGTAGTTTTGGGCAGAAATATGAGTGGACGTTTTATATTCCACAACGCATTTCTGTCCCCGTGAATGGAAATTTACGAATCAATAGCAACCAAGCTTTAGTTAAAGCAGCGGTTGCGGGACTGGGTATTGTTAAGCTTTCAAGTTTTATGGTCGCAGATGAAATTAAAAATGGCACCTTAGAAGCAATTCTCAGTAACTATTGCGAAAAGGATATTGATATTCACGTAGCCTACCCTAATCAGCGTTATTTGCCCTATAAAGTGAGGCTATTTATTGATTTCTTGATTGAGCGTTTTAAATCAGAAGCTAATTAATTATTCTGATCTATCATGATATACTCCAAAAAAATTTAGAGGATAACTTATGCCATCATTCGACATAGTTTCTAAAGTCAATCATCATGAAGTAACGAATGCAGTTGACCAAGCTAATCGCGAATTAACTTCGCGTTTCGACTTTAAAGGAACTAATGCCCGTTTAGAGCAATCTAAGAATACTATTACCCTTTTTGCTCCAACAGATTTTCAACTTAAACAAATTAATGAAATTTTTTGTAATAAATTAGCCAAACGTGAAGTCGATATAAGAACTTTAGAATATAAAAATATTGAAGTTAATCTAAATGAAGCTCGTCAGATTGTCGAAGTTAAAGAAGGTATTTCTCAAGAGCAAGCTAAGAAAGTTGTAGCACTAATTAAAGATTCAAAATTAAAAGTGCAAGCTTCTATTCAAGGCGAACAAGTGAGAGTCACTGGAAAAAGCCGAGATGATTTACAAGAAGTTATTGGCATGCTTCGTAAAGCAAAAACTGAGATTCCGCTACAGTTTGAAAACTTTCGGGATTAAGCCTTTTATATAGCGCCAGCTCTTCAAGGATAATTTACAGCTGGGGGTCTCCACTCTTAGGTATAGCCCCAAGACCCCAGCCTTCGCTGGGGTGACATGACAGTAAGGGAACTGGAACGTCAAGGTCGCAGGCAACTACGCTCTATCTAAAAACAGCTTATTCATACGCTGAACAAACGCAGCTGGGTCTTTAAGCTGGCCACCCTCAGATAAAACAGATTGCTCAAAAATTAGCTGAGCCCAGTCTTTGAATTCTTGTTTATCCCTTTCAGCGTTTAACTGTTGAATAAGTTTATGCTGGGCGTTAATTTCAAGTATGGGTTTAACTTGAGCTACTTCTTGACCAACGCTTTTTAGCAATTTTTCAAGTTGTGGGCCCATATCATGCTGCTCACGGACTAGGCATGCAGGTGATGTTGTTAAACGATGTGAAATTCTAATTTCTTTAACTTGGTCACCTAGTGCTTCTTTCAATTGCTTCAATAAAGGCTCCAAGTCATGCTTAGCTTTATCTTCTTCTTGCTTTTGCTGCTCTATATCTGAGCCTTCGGTGATTTCATCTAAGCTCAAATCACCTTTCATGACAGATTGTAAGGGCTTGCCTTCATATTCTGAGAAATGAGCAACAAACCATTCATCAATACGATCGTGCAGTATAAGCACTTCAATATTATTTTTATGGAATATTTCTAAATGCGGACTTGAGCGACCAGCGTTATAGTTCTCGGCCACAACATAATAAATTTTCTTTTGATTAGGTTTCATTCTCTTCACATAATCGTCAAAAGAAACATTTTGTTCAGGTGAATCATTGTGGGTAGAAGAAAAACGCAACAGCTTAGCTATACGATCACGGTTGGCAAAATCCTCACCCGGACCTTCTTTTAAGACATTGCCAAATTCTGACCAGAATTTGGCATATTTGTCTGAGTCTTCTTTAGCGAGATGATCTAATAGATCTAAAGTGCGTTTAACTAAAGCAGCTCTCAGTTTGGCAATAGCTGGTTGGTCCTGTAGCAATTCGCGTGATACATTGAGCGGCAACGAATTGGTATCGACGACACCTCTTATAAAGCGTAAGTAAAGCGGCACAAATTGCTCAACCTGATCCATAATAAAAACGCGCTGGACGTATAATTTTAGACCACGCTGTTTTTCACGGTTCCAAATGTCAAAAGGCGCATGCGATGGTATATATATAAGACTAGTGTAGTCTAAGTTGCCACCTTCCACTTTGTTATGAGCCCATGTAAGTGGATCTTGAAAGTCATGGGATAAGTGCTTGTAAAATTGGTTATATTGTTCAGTAGTGATCTCATTTTTCGGCAGCGTCCATAAAGCTGTAGCTTTATTAACTTGCTCCCACTCTTTTTGAGAAGATTGTTCTTCTTTTTGAGACTCAGCTAGTTTTTCCATCATGATCGGAATATTAATATGGTCTGAATACTTGGTGATGATAGAACGTAGCCGCCATTCGTCTAAAAATTCTAATTCAGATTCTTTCACATGAAGAGTAATTTCAGTGCCTCTATCTTTTTTATCGAGGTTAGAAACCGTGTACTCGCCTGTTCCTGCTGATTCCC
>CAZXFO010000055.1:0-6066 GCA_964639745.1 uncultured Coxiellaceae bacterium
ATAAAGCAAGCCAAAGCGTAGCACGCTGCCTCTGGCTGGCTGTGTATGACCGAAAGTCCAGGTTTTATTGGCAAGATATGCAAATAACGTTCCAGTAATAAACCCAATGGCCTTGCAGACAGCGATAGACCAGATGTTTAAGCTCAATAAAATAAAGTAAGTAGAAAAATCTACTAATACCGTTAAAGCACCAACTATCAAAAATATAAATATTTCTCGTTTAATCAAGCGGGCAACTCCAAAGCTGGTGGAACAGTTTTTTGATACCGATCAATTAACTCATTTTTCTTTTCTGGAAGAATTTTTTGATCTAATTCTATTTGATACGGATGACTTGACCATTTATGGAAACAAGATTGCCAATATTCAAATGTACGCAGGTCGTTAGGCGTTCCCCATGAAATATAGCCGTCTACTTCAAACACTTTACAAGTGTAACCCAGCATAATGGCATCATTGATACAGGTATCGATATAAAATTCACCGTTAACTCGGCCATTGCGTTCCATTAAATTTTTTACACAGTCACGAAAGATTTGCTCAGATTTAAAGGTAAAAATGCCCGTCACAATATAATCTTTTTCTGGCGAAGCTAATGGCTGCTTTACTGAAACTTTTTGAATGAAAGGGCCATCTGTTGCTATCCACCCATACATATGTGGGTTTCTTATAGCATTAGCATGACCGCGAGCTGCCCACACCACTACTTCACTATTATCCTCCTGCAATAAAGCTTGTAACTTTTCTGCATCGTAGAGCAAGCCGCTATCGCAAACCCCAAAAGTTAAAACGCCGCCTTCTTGCTGTTGATCTTTTAATAAGTCTAACCCATAAAGCGCTGTGCAAGCTTGGCCCTCTGTCACTTGTGGAACAGTCTTGATATAAGCCGGTGAAAATTCTTGCTTAAGTATTTCGCTAACCTCTTCCACACCGGGCATATCTTCACGCAACACAAACACATAACGGTTCGCAGCAGGCAAATCTTTAGCAGCTTGCACCACCATAGGGCTACCTGACACTGGAATTAATGGCTTAGTTAAGGTGTAACCTTCATTAACAAAACGCTGTCCTAGACCTGCCATCGGCATTACCATAGTATCTACAGAACAGGTCGATGGTTTAGCGGAGCTAAGATGATGAAATATTTTAGACCATTGTTGGTACTCACGAACATCATCTGGCGTACCCCATTGCATAAAGTGCTGCAAATCATAAACCGCTATTGCGCAGTTATTTTCTAACAGAGGCTTGTAAGCTAAGCTGACGTAATATTCACCGTTTATATTTAAATTTTTTGCCATCATTTGTTTAAAAGCATCGAGCATTAACTTGCCGCTAGCAAAATAATAAGTGCCACTCGAAGCATACTCATTCATGCGGTTATCTGTAAAAGGCTGCTTTTCTTGAATGTCTTCTAACCAATGATTACTTTCTTTCATGTAAGCATAATTAGTTGTACCTAAAGTATGCGGATGAAAGCCTTTATAGGCTGGAATAGCTCCATCACATTTTGATTTTTTCACCCAATCTTTAAAATGTTGCCAATCCCAATAACAAGTAAAGTCACAGTAATTAACAACTACCTCATCTTCTAAATCAACATGCTCGGCTACTGAATCGACAGCATAAACCGGCCCTAGTTTATGGGGTGGAATAGCAATTATTTTGCCCGTTGGGCAATATTTTTTAAGGGTCTCAGCCATTCGGTAATCAGGATGGGCTAAATGATCTTTATTACAAATAAAAAGGAAATTGGTCTCACCCGGAAACATATCAATGACGTGAGCCACAATAGGCTTACCTTCAACCTCGATTAAAGGCTTAGGAACAGAATACCCCGCCCGCTTAAAGCGCTCACCAAAACCAGACATGGGGATAATGATTTGCATGGCTAATTAGCCTCTGCCAACAAGCTGAGGCGATCAATGTATTTAGCGGAAAAAAGCCGTCTTTCATGACCTACCATTGCACTTCCCTATTTCGAATTTATAGCTGTAAAACCCCACAAGATTAACGCGTTGGGTTGATAAAATAAATAGAAATATGTGAGCTATAATTAGACGTAATTGATATATTTTGCATTTAAATGATCAGACGCTTATAGGTGCTTATTTAGGGGTGTTTATGACGAATGAGCCAACCGCCAAGATCTTCCTGATTGAGCCGGCAGACCGGTTAAAATATAAATCAATCCTAGCTTTTGCCGATACATCGGAAGACGCTAGACTTAACGCTCATACATTAATAAATCCAGCAAAAATAAAAATGTCAGGGGACCCTTCTCCTATGATGGATATGGTATATCTAAACGAAGAACTTTCAACATGCCATGAAATTAAAAATTTCGAAACCATTTGGTGTTTAGAAAATTCTATACAGATTAAGTATCTAGGCAAAATGTATTGCTTAGCAAAAGATTCAGCTAAACCGTTAGATTCTAAAAGCTAATTAATCAAAGAACTTTAAGAAACGCAAAAGGAAACAAGTCTTAGCTAACTCTTCCTTAGCATTACGGCTTTTTATTTTATTTACTAAATCTTCGAATTCTCGATAAAAATTCTCACTATATCTGCTGCGTCGATAATAAATCCAGCGCTTAAATATCTTGTAATAAAAAATTAGAGACTCGCTAAACAGCTCATCGACTTCTTTAATTGAGATGTGATCTTTATTAACAAAATAGCCTACAGTTTCGAGAAAATCGAGGAGGTTTAGTAAATAGGCAAATTTATCACAATCATCGTCTTTTGAAGATCCCCGAATATCATCTATTTCATCAGCCATTTTTTTAATATAATCATCTTCATGGACATCATCTGTAGGCGAATGCTTTCTATATAATCCCTGAATAACAGCTCTAGCCCTAATTATCTCCTTGCTTCCATAACGATTATCTAATTTTAATAAAAAATCTGCTTTAGAAACGTTATTGAGGATTTTTAATTGTAGCCATGTACAACAAAGTAAAAATATTGTTAGGATTAAAGCTGAGCCGTCATAAAGCCTTGAAATATTATCTATTTCTTTTTTATGTATAAAACTAAATATATCCACATGCGGAACAATTGAAAGCAAATAAAGTCCCACTAATAGAAAAATAATGATTACTATCAGATTAGCAAAGAATACTCTAAGCGACTTCAATTCCATAAGCTTCCCCAAACTCAGTTTTCTTAAGTATAGCAACCGCTAGCAATTAGCCAGGATCAAAACCCCCATATTTTTATGTCTTTTATCAGCATGTTACGTTTAAATACTTATTTATTATTAGCCTATACTTAAATGGTACAACCCCAGATCAGATACTAATTATTTATGAGGCACATCTATGTCTAGCTCGAGCTCCACTTTTAACAGCGAGAGCACTAAAAAAGAGAAGCTTGTCGATAAAACCAAGCACTGGGTATGCTGTCTTGCGAACGAGATGAAAGGCCAAGCTCATTTATGGATTGAGAATAGAAAAATTTCGTTTGAAGAAAATTTTGAACAATTAAAATTAACAAAAAATTGCTTTAGCAAGGTTGATAAGGGAAGTGTTTTGCATATATACTGCCACGGCTCACCAGAAGAAACTGTCTTATATCTTCATGATACTGCGCTTAAGCCTACCGACTTTTTAAAATTCTTAAAAGAAAGCGGCCTGCCAAACGATCATAAACTTATTGTATTAGATGCATGTTATAGTGATAAATTTGCAGAGGAATTAGCTAAAGTTGCAAAAGACGATTTCCCCAATTTATGCGTTTCAGGTTTCCCTGGACAATATGTCGTATGCCAAGGAAAGAAGTTTGAAAATTTAGCCAACCTTGAAGAGCCTCTCGTAATGAAAAATAATAAGGGATCTTGGGAATTAAATGAACAAAAGTTCAAAAGTGAAAAAATTGATAAAGACCCTTTTATAGCCAGCAAACATGAAAAACGGTTTTACTCAAACCCCAATATCATCCAAGAGTCAAAAAAAGAAGTATCACCTACCCCAGAAACGGATTTAGAGCAACAACCTCTCCGTAGAACTACTCGTAGCGCTTCCATCACTGCTGCACTTTCTGCTCTGGAACTTAAAGGTGAGAACAATAAAACATCCTCAATAAATCAATCCCCACTAAATGATGATGACAAAACCCCCAAAATTACTGCTGCTTCACGTTATGGAAGAGGATTTATCATTAGAAAACCGGAAGATTCACCAAAACAGCGAGGTGATTTGACCGGTCAGCGCTCGTGGGCAGAAGTCCTCAACACCCCTAAAAACGCCCCACATGCCCCCAACCAAGATGTTACCGCCAACATACCCAGCAGCCCAACATCAGTAGATAATAATAATTCCCCTGAAAATCAAGGGGAAAGCAGCCTGGTGCAAGAAAGCAAGAGCAATGATAATATAAGCGAAAATGATGAGCCCGCAACTTACAAAAGCCCTAAATTATAGAGGTACCGCTATGTTCGGACATAACGACCCACAATCGAATCTACTCAAAGTTCGCAAGCAAAACTACTTATTAAATTACGATTATTCCAAAAATGAATTCAATTGGGACACAGCTAGCCTTGGCGAAATGGATATTGACGATTTAGAGCTTTTAGATAAGCAACTATTTGACCATGAAAATGTCATCCACTTAAATCTTAGCGGAAGTAAGTTAGGTAAAAATGATGAAGCTTTTCGTAAGCTAGCCAATTTATTGGTTAATAACTTGCAAATTGAATCTATTGATTTAAGTAATAATGATCTTGAAGATAAGCACCTAACAATCATTAGAGAAACCCTATCAACTCTTTTTCACTATCAAAGCTTCAATCTTGCAAATAACCCTAAGCTTACCATTAACGCTCTCACATTATTAGATGACATGGATGAGACCTCTCCATTTACCATCATATCTTTAGTGTCTGGCAACAGATATTTTGATACCAACACTTCTGAAGAAGGAAAAAACATATATCAGGATGCTCTACTAGCGCGATATAAATTAGAGGAAAAATCCAAACAAGATAAATTATCCTTTGATAAATTTCTAAAAGATCCCAATAACTTCTCCAACAGTGAAATTGACTGCTCCGGCCTAGGCCCATTCAATAAAGAATCTATACAACATTTGAGTCACGCGTTGAAACCATATAAAAATGTTCATGGCTTAAATTTCTTCCTAGATGTTTTTGGCAGGAAGTCTGGAACAGTTGATGCCTTAATAGAACTATTAAGAGAAAATCCCCAAATTAATTCTGTCAGCTTAAACTCTAATTATTTACTAGATCATCATATTGAAAAAATAGTAAGAAGCCTGCCCCCAGAACGCTTACAAAATCTCTATATTAATACTTGCGCCAATAGACTTACTAAAAAAAGCTTACAAGCAGTTCACGGACTAATGGATCCATTAACAGAATTTGCAATGCTAGGAAACAAAATTGACGAAAATGATCCAGAAGTTAAAAAAATGATTGAGGAAGCAGAACTGGAATATGAAAGACGCTCTAAACAAGATCCAGCACCAAGCACTTCATTGAATTCTCAAAGCTCTTTTTTTGCAGGTAACAAAAAGCAAGAAGAACAAACAACAGCAAACCCTAAAGAAAATTTATTTGAAGAAAAAACTAATGAGAGTTTATTCCAGAAGTCTCGTTCGATTAATCGGTCAAAATGATAACAAGTAGACGCTTACCACGTCATTCAGAGCTCGCGAAGCAGTTGTCATTCTGAGCGCAGCGAAGAATCTAAGGCTGACATGGAATTGCAGATATTTCACTAGGTTCAGCTAAAAATTATTTCTCATTTCTTCTATTGAAGCCATAAAAATGACAGCTATTTACCTAATTTAAATGATGCCTGCTTCTCTTTTAAAGCTCTAGTATCATTTATGGGATTACCTATACCGAGCGATAAAAATGTTCCTTCTGAAAAATAGGGATTTTTAATCATCGCATCAACACCCTTTTCATGGATATAATTTTGGTTAAGATGAACATCTGGAATAGTGCTGCATTCAGCTATTTTCTCAGCCCCCACATCTGTTATTTCACAGCAAATAGCAACCAACTTATCTAGATGGAGATTTGCACGCACAA
>CAZXFO010000056.1:0-3701 GCA_964639745.1 uncultured Coxiellaceae bacterium
ATACCCAAGGGTGCTAGCCACTGCTTAAAGACACGATAATGTTGCTCAGCTAACAATTCAGTAGGCGCCATTACCGCTGCCTGGCAATTATTTTCAATGGAGCGAACAGCTGCAAGTGCCGCTATAACTGTTTTTCCTGAACCCACATCACCTTGCACCAGGCGCAACATGGGATGAGGCTTTTGCAAGTCTTGGGTAATTTCATCAGTAACACGTTTTTGCGCGTTCGTTAATTCAAACGGTAAAGCACTTAAGAAGTGTGAATATTTTTCACCAATAGGCCCTAAAGCTGGCGCATGCAAATGCTGTAAAGATTTTTTAAACTTTAACAATCCCAATCGGTGCGCCAGCAGCTCCTCAAACACTAAACGTTGCTGAGCAGGATGCTCTCTTCTTTCCAATAATTCTAATGAAGCATCCTTTGGTGGCTTATGCACCAAAAAAAGAGCTTGGCGTAATGAAAAAGAAAACGGCTGCGCCTTTAATAAATCTTCCGGTAGGTATTCTTTAAAAAAAGCATCGTTATCGAGAAGCGATAACACTTGTTGAATCATTTTGCGCCATGCGCTCTGTGATAGCCCTTCTGTAGTTGGATAAACAGGCGTGAAATATTCATCTAAAGCTGCTTCTTGACCATCCAACACCTGCCAGTCCGGGTGAGCCATTTCTAACCCTGTTGGACCTAAACGCGCCTCACCAAAACATCTTAAGCGCGCGCCCACCACAATGGATTTTTTATGAGAAGGATAAACGTGAAAGAAACGAAGATGGAGCCGACGGTTACCCTCACGCAATTCGCACAAAAGTTTGGTCTTACCCTTATAAGGCTCTGATACCGATTGTATTACTGCTTCAACCAGTACTTTCTGGCCTTCTTGTATTCGGGTAATCGGTGTGACTCGAGTACGATCTTCGTACCGAAAAGGAAGATGAAAAAGCAAATCCTGTAGAGTATTTACCCCTAGTCGATTTAATTTTTCGAGAATAGATTTACCTACACCTTTAAGGTGAGTACAAGGAAATTGACTGAAATCGGCAAGTGACATAGCAACCCGGTTTGACAACATAATCAATTCTCAGTACAGTCCCGACTTAAACCCAAGCCGGGGTGGTGGAATTGGTAGACACGCAAGTTTCAGGTACTTGTGGGGGTAACCCCGTGGAGGTTCAAGCCCTCTCCTCGGCATATGGATCTAAGCTGCTCTGAGCAGATTCAAATGGATGCTGCAAAATAATCGCATCTTTTCGATCAGGCCCTGTAGAAATCATATGTATCGGCACACCCGCTAATTCTTCAATACGTAATAAATATTTCTGTGCATTGATGGGCAAATCAGCAAATTTACTAATACCTAAAGTAGAACTATCCCAGCCAGGCAATTCTTCATAAACAGGCTCGCATTGCATCAAGTCTTTTAACTCAGCGGGAGGTAGCATTAATTCTTGGCCGTTTAAACGGTACTTAGTACAGATCTTTAAAGTCTTAAGACCATCTAGCACATCCAGCTTAGTCACACAAAAGCCTGAGAAGCTGTTCAACCAAATAGCTCTGCGTAACATTACCATATCTAACCAACCACAACGACGCGGTCTTCCGGTTACTGAACCAAATTCATTACCTTGTTTTGCTAAGTGTTGCCCGACTTCGTCTTGTAATTCGGTAGGGAAAGGACCTGCGCCTACTCGCGTAGAATAAGCTTTGGTTATTCCTAAAATATAATCTAAATACCGAGGACCAACGCCGGTTCCAGCACAAGCATTACCAGCAACGGTATTTGAAGACGTCACAAAAGGATAAGTACCATGATCGATATCTAAAAAGGTACCTTGGGCACCTTCAAACATTATGTTTTTATCTTGCTGTCTAGCCAATGCTAACAAATGACCGACATCTGCACGATAAGGGCGCAATACTTCTGCCAAGCCCAACATTTCAGAGCATAAGGCTTCATAGTCTAGGGTTTCAGCTTGGTGATAATGTTTTAAAACAAAATTATGATATTCCAATGCTTCTTTCAAACGCGTGCGGAAAAATTCTTCGTCAAAAAGATCGCTAAAACGAATGCCACGACGAGCAACTTTATCTTCGTAAGCAGGGCCAATTCCTCGACCTGTGGTGCCAATAGCCGCTTTACCCTTAGCTGCTTCACGAGCGCGATCTAATGCCACATGATAAGGCATGATTAGCGAGCAGGCTTCGCTAATGAACAAGCGGCCTTTAACATCAATGCCCGCTTTATCCAGCTCACCTACTTCTTGCAAGAATGCAGTCGGTGAAAGCACAACGCCATTCCCGATAAAACACTGCACGCTTTTATGTAATATTCCGGAGGGGATTAAACGCAAAATAGTTTTACGGCCGTCAATAACAAGCGTATGGCCAGCATTATGTCCGCCTTGAAAACGCGCCACCGCACCGGCTGCTTCGGTCAATAAATCAACAACCTTACCTTTACCTTCATCGCCCCATTGAGCGCCTATTACGACAACACTTTTACCCACGGATTACTCTCCTACCGATAGTCGAATCCAATACAATAAACCTAAACCCAGCAACATACTGCTAAGCCCAATAATACGTACAGCTCGATCGCTTTGAATGCTAGACATCATCCGCAATGTATTACGCCAGGCGGATGGCGACAAAAAAGGCAAAATACCTTCAATGATAAAAACTAGTGCCAAAGCTGAAAAAAATATTTCCCAAACCATGAATCGATCCTAAAGCCGGCGATTGTATCACTGAGGTTCGATGTTGGCGAGCGCGCTGTCATCCAGCGTTTGGACCATGAGAGTTTTTAGTTCCTCTATGCCTTGCTTCTTGACGGCTGATACCCAGGCGCAAGCAGGGTGCTGCTCAAAAGCAGGATCGAGATGAGGCTCAATCCCTTCACATAAGTCAATTTTGTTATAAACCAACACCTGGGGGACGCCAGCCGCATCAATTTCCTCTAGCACCGCATTCACCTGTGCAATTTTTGCATTGCGGTCAGGATCATTCGCATCAATCACATGCAATAATAAATCAGCTTTAGTGACTTCTTCTAATGTAGCCCTAAAAGCCTCTACTAATTGATGCGGTAAGTGTCTGATGAATCCGACGGTATCCGCTAAAATAATCGAACCTTTTTCAGGCAAATAGATTTTTCGCAATGTAGGATCTAAGGTTGCAAATAATTGATCAGCCGCATAAACCTCGGCTTTAGTTAAAAGATTGAATAAGGTCGATTTGCCAGCATTGGTATAACCGACCAATGCCACAGTTGGTACAGTTGCTTTATTACGCGCCCGACGGCTCTGATCACGCTGTTTGCGCACCTTTTGCAGACGATCTTTAATCGTTTTAATGCGGTTACGCAATAAACGTCTATCGACTTCCAGCTGAGTTTCACCTGGACCTCCGCGCAACCCGATACCACCTCGCTGACGCTCTAAGTGCGTCCAGCCCCGAACTAAACGAGTAGACATATGGTTCAAGAAAGCTAATTCAACTTGCAGTTTACCTTCAAAGCTTCTCGCTCTTTGCGCAAAGATATCCAAAATTAAACCGGTTCTATCCAGCACTCGGCATTGCAAGAATTTTTCTAAATTACGTTCTTGAGTTGGGGATAAATTATGATTGACGAGAACTAGTTGCACATTATTTGCTGCAACCATTTGGCGGATTTCTTCTGCTTTACCTGTACCTACAAAGTATTTAG
>CAZXFO010000057.1:0-2608 GCA_964639745.1 uncultured Coxiellaceae bacterium
ATTTTATTTTGGCTTGCCGTATCAGCTATAGTAGTTTTTTCTGTTTATCGTTTTGCTGAATATATTTCTTTGGTAACGATTAGCCATACTTTTTATCTCGGAGCTTTGACTGCATTAAGGGTTTTTATATTAGTAATCTTATGTTCAATAGTTTGGGTGCCTATTGGTGTTTACATTGGACTGCGTCCTAATATTGCTTATATTTTTCAGCCGGTAGCGCAGTTCTTAGCCGCTTTTCCAGCAAATATTTTATATCCATTAGTCGTGATGGCAATTGTGAAATTTCATATTTTCCCTGAGATAGGGTTAACGCCGCTTATGATTTTAGGTGCACAGTGGTACATTTTATTTAATGTCATTGCGGGCGCGTCCATGTTGCCTAAGGACTTTTTAGATGTGGCAGATAATCTCAATATGGGAACTTGGCTGCGCTGGAAGCGAGTTATTTTGCCTGCAATTTTTCCTTATTATATTACTGGAGCAATTACTGCAGCAGGCGGAACCTGGAATGCAAGTATTGTTGCAGAAGTTGTGAGTTGGGGCGATAAGACGATATCGATTCCGGGGTTAGGTTCATATATCTCTGAGCAAACTATGCAAGGTAATTTTGCACATACCGCCGTTGCTATTGGTGTCATGAGCCTATTAGTAATGATTATTAATCGCTTATTCTGGCGACCGCTTTATGTGGTGGCTATCAATCGCTTTGTGTTGGAGTAATGTTCATGCCTAAGCCTATTATTGAAGTAGTAAAAGTAAAAAAATCTTTTCGCAAAGGCGACCGCCAAGAATTGCAGGTATTGGATAATATTGATTTTCGTATGTACGAAGGTGAGATTGTTGCCATATTGGGTCGCTCAGGCTCAGGAAAGTCTACATTATTGCGTATTCTTGCGGGGCTAGATCAACCAACAGAAGGTGTGGCTTATTATCGCGGTAATCCAATTATGGGGCCGGCGCGCGGCGTCTCTATGGTCTTCCAAACATTTGCTTTATTACCATGGTTAACAGTTTTGCAGAATGTAGAGCTCGGGTTGGAGGCGCAGGGTTTAGCTCCAGAAGAACGTCGTGCTCGAGCTTTGCAAGCCATCGATATGATTGGTTTAGACGGCTTTGAAACCGCTTACCCGAAAGAATTGTCAGGTGGCATGCGACAACGAGTTGGCTTTGCTCGGGCGTTAGTAGTTAATCCGGATATTTTATTAATGGATGAGCCGTTTTCTGCATTGGATGTTTTAACCGCTGATAACTTAAAAAGTGACTTATTAGATTTATGGCAAAGTAAAAAAACAGGTTTAAATGCTATTTTATTTGTAACCCACAATATTGAAGAAGCGGTAATGCTAGCTGATAGAATAATTGTATTTAGTAGCGATCCAGGTTCGATACGTGCTGAACTTAAGGTTACATTACCTCATCCACGTAGCGATATTGATCCTCGTTTTCGTAATCAAGTCGATAGAGTTTATACCTTGATGACGACTCTGCCCCAAGAAGAGCGAATGAAGGAAGGATTAACCGAGCATATAGAAATTGATATCGGCTATCGTTTGCCTGATGCAAGTGTCGCTGAAATCACTGGGCTTTTAGAAACCCTGAATGAACCGGAGCGCCACGGCAAGATGGACTTACCTGATGTTGCTGAGATCTTAACATTAAATATTGACGATTTATTTCCGCTGACGGAATTATTAGATATTTTACATTTTGCCAAGGTGTCAAAAGGGGATATTGCTATAACAGAGGAAGGAAAGCGTTTTATTGATGCTGATATCTTGGACCGTAAGAAAATCTTTTCTGAGCATTTAAAAAAATATGTGCCTTTGGCACGTTTGATATATGAAAGACTGGTGCATCACCCTCGCCATCGCGCTTTGGAGGAGCAATTTCTATCTTTATTAGAAGATTACATTTCTGAAAAAGATGCCGAGCGGGTTTTGCATACCATTATTGAATACGGGCGCTATGCGGAATTATTTGCTTATGATTATAACTCAGGCGTGTTGAGTCTTGAGAATCCGAATTAGTGATTTGACCTTTATTCTTCACAGGTGCTGTTGTTCTGAGTAGGTATCAACATTTAAATTCTGAGTAAGTAGGGGGAAGAATCTCTGGCAGATCCTTCGCTATGCTCCACTACTGCCCGCTTAATCTGAATCATAAGTGTTCACTCGTTAAAAAGCTGTTTCCCCGCAAAATTCCCGTCCATAAATTTGAAAAGAACGCTGGTTTTATACAGGAATTTTGCGGGGAGACAGCTATCATAGAAGGTAATTGCTCGTAATATAGATTAACTGAACAGTGTGCGCTGCGCTCAGAATTGTAAGTAAGGAAACTGGTATATTCTCCCTCTAAGAGGGGCCATGAGGAAAAAATCCTCATGGCACGATCGTGGGAGACCGTCTCAGGATTGGTTCTAAAACAACCGTAGTCATCATGGTCCCCTAGATCAACCTCGAGGCGTTTTAATGGTTGCTTGGACTTAACGTCCGCTTACAATCCAAAATATTAAACTCTCAAGGACTCTAAAATGTATCATTTTTTTATTGGTATTGATATTAGCAAAGATAGTTTTGTTGTGGCTGTACATGGAACAAATAAAGCCGTG